>BBBN01000288.1 GCA_001311585.1 Thermus sp. JCM 17653 | reverse complement strand
CAGCCCCGCCCCCAGCCCCGCTTCTCCGCTAAGGCGTCCCCGTAGAAGGCCACCCGCTGGCCCGCCAGCACCACCAAGAGGGCCACCGCCAAAAACGCTAGGGCGGTCATGCCCGCTGGGAAAGGAGCCTCACCAGGTCAAAGCGGGAGACGATGCCCATGGGCCTACCCTCCTTGTCCACCACGGGCACGTGGTTGATGTCGTAGGTGAGCATGAGGTCCAGAACCCGTTTTAGGGGCTCCTCGGGACCCACGGCGTGCACCGGGCTGGACATGATCTCCTCCACCTTGGTGGTGCGGGCCTCCTCCAGAAGGCGCTCCAGCCGCCCCCCGTCCAAGAAGCGCCCGAGGAGCATGGGGGCCCGGAAGGTGGAGAAGGGGATGCCCCTCTCCTTGAGGAAGTCCGTCTCCGTGAGGATGCCCTGAAGCCGGCCCCCCTCGTCCACCACCAGGAGGCTACCGATGCCCTTCTCCAGCATGAGCCTCGCCGCCGCCTCGAGGCTCGTCCCCAAAGGGACGCCCACCGCCGGGCTCACCATCACGTCCTTGGCCTCGAGCTCCTTCATCTTCCCTCCTTACGCCAGACTACCCGGTCCACGGCCTCCGCCAAGCCCCAGGCGAAAAGGGCCGTCAAAAGCACCCCAAGCCAGGCCCCCATGGGGAGGGGGACGGCCTCCAGGGCCCCGGGGAAAAGGGCGCCCACGAGCACCTGGACCGCCACCCCCAGGACCACCGCCCCGTGCAGGTAGGGGTTGGGGAGGGGCCTCAGGTGGGTGTGCCGGGCGGCGTAGGCGAAGAAGAGCTGGCCGATGGCCATGAAGTGGAAGGTGGCGCTCTGGGCCCCCTTAAGGCCCACCAGGCCCGGGAGAAGGGCAAGGAGGAGGAGGGCGATCCCCCCCTTCACGCTCCCCGTGAGGAGGATGAAGCGCACCGAGGGCGGGTCCAGGAGGGGGCTCTCCTTGGGCCTAGGGGGGCGGGAGAGGACCCCGGGGTTCCGGTCCAGGGCCAGGGCCAAGGCGGGCAGGCCGTCGGTGACCAGGTTGATCCAGAGGATCTGCACGGCGGTCAGGGGAAGGAGAAGGTGGCCGGCCTCGTCGCGGAGGCCCCAAAGGGCGGCGAAGGCCATCCCTAAGGCCACCACCAGGACCTCGGAAAGGTTGGTGGAAAAGAGGAAGCGGAGGAACTTTTGGATGTTCTCGTAGATGCTTCGCCCCTCCTCTATGGCGGCCACGATGGTGGCGAAGTTGTCGTCCAGAAGCACCAGGTCTGCCACCTCCCGGGCCACGTCCGAGCCCCTCACCCCCATGGCCACGCCCACGTCCGCCCGCTTGAGGGCCGGGGCGTCGTTCACCCCGTCCCCGGTCATGGCCACCACCTCCCCCGCCTTCTGCAGGGCCTCCACGATGCGGAGCTTGTCCTCGGGGCGGACCCGGGCGAAGACGTCCACCTCGAGGAGCTCCTCGTCGGAAAGCTCCCCGATTTCCTCCCCGGTGGCCACCACCTCCGCCGGGATCCCCACCCTCCGGGCCACGGCGAGGGCGGTGGCCGGGTGGTCCCCGGTGACCATCACCACCCTGACCCCGGCCTTCAGGACCCGGGCCACGGCCTCGGGCACCTCGGGGCGGGGCGGGTCCAGGAGGAGGACGAAGCCCAGGAACTCCAGGCCCTCCTCCCGCTCCCCCTCCCCGAAGGCCAGGGCCAGGAGGCGGAAGCCCCGGGCGGCGTGGGCCTCGGCCTCCTCAAGAAGCCTTGCCTTCTCCTCCTGGGGGAGGGCCAGGCGGGGGATGAGGGCCTCCGGGGCCCCTTGAGGAAGCTCCCCACGGGGGTGGTGACCCGCATGAACTTCCAGGCGCTGTCAAAGGGGCGCTCGGAGAGGCGAGGGTGTTCCCGCCGCACCCCTTCTATGTCCAGAAAGCGGCTGGCGTAGCGGAGAAGGCCGAGCTCCAAGGGGTCCCCCGCCCCCGTGGCCGGGTCGCGTCGTTGCAGAGGGCCATGGCGAGGAGGGCCCGGTGGGGGTCTTGGCCCAAGAGCTCCTGGACCTCCATGCGGTTTTCCGTGAGGGTACCGGTCTTGTCGGTGGCGATGACGGTGACGCTCCCCAACGCCTCCACCGCCGCAAGGCGCCGCACCACCGCCTTACGGCGGGCCATCCTTTCCACCCCCAGGGCCAAAGCCAGGGTGAGGACGGCGGGAAGCCCCTCGGGGACGGCGGCCACCGCCAGGGCCACGGCGAAGAGGACCACCTTGGCGGAAAACCCCTCCACCAGGAAGCCCAGGAGGAGGAGGGCCAGGGCCAGGAGCAGGACCAGGCGGGCCACCCGGTGTCCGAAGGCGTGGAGGCGGCGCTCCAGAGGGGTCTTCTCCTCCTCCATCCCGGCCAGGAGGTGGGCGATCCGGCCCATGGCGCTTTGCGTCCCTGTGCGGGTCACCTCCAAAAGGGCCCGGCCCCGCACGAGAAGGGTCCCGGCGAAGGCCTCGTCCCCCAACCCCTTCTCCAGGGGGACGCTTTCCCCGGTGAGGACGCTCTCGTCCACCAGGACCCCGCCCGCCTCCAGGAGGCGGCCGTCGGCGGGTACCCGGTCCCCGGCCTCGAGGCGCAC
>BBBN01000287.1 GCA_001311585.1 Thermus sp. JCM 17653 | reverse complement strand
GGGAAGCCAGGGCCTCTGCCACGCCTGCGGCCGGGCGGGGGTGCCCGTGGCGCAAAGCTTCGCCGACTTCAAGCTCAAGTTCTACATCACCGACAAGAAGGGCTTCGCCCCGGGGGTGCGGGAGGAGGGCTTCGCCAAGGCCTACGCCCTGTGCCAGGACTGCTTCCGGGCCCTGAAGCTCGGGGAGGGGTTCGCTCTGGAAAACCTCAAGCTCCGCTTCCTGGAGACCGAGGCCCTGGTCCTTCCCGGGGCGGAGCTGGAGCCCGAGGGGCTCTCCCGGCTGGTGGAGCGGGTTCTGGCCCAGGTGCAGGGCCTGGAGCGGCTTTCCGCCTGGCGGGACTTCCTCGCCTGGGCGAAGCGGCGGGAGGGGGTGGCCTACCTGGGGTTCACCCTCCTCCTCTTCCGCGAGGCCCAGGCGGCCACCAAGGCGGAGGAGGTGGTCCTGGAGGTGCCCCCCTCCCGGGTGGAGGCCCTCTTCCGGGCCATGGAGGAGGCGGGGGTAGAGGGGGTCCGGGACTGGCTTTACCTCCTCCCCCTGGACCGGGGCCGAAGAGGCCTGGGGGCGGGCCTGGCCCTAAAGGCGGCTTCCCGCCTCTTCCTCGGCCTCCCTTTCCGCCCCCAGGACTGGGTTCCTCTCTTCCTGAGGCTGCGGAGCGGGCCTTCCGGGAGGACGCCACCCTTTTCGCCACCTCCCGGTTTCGCGGCCCCGGGGGGGCCCTGGAGCTCGTGGCCCTGTCGGCGGACTGGTTGGGGATTCTGGCCCGGATGGCCTTTGGGGAGGCGCCATGGAGGCGAAGGACCTTTCGGGTGCGCTGCTGGAGGAAGAGGAGAGGGAGGCCTTCCGCGCCTACGGGTTTGGCCCCCTCGAGGCCGGGCTCTACCTCCTGGGCAAGGCCATGGAGGCCGTGGGCCAGGCCCAGGCCCGGCTCTACGAGTACCGCAAGGAGCCCCTCCTGGAGGCCATCGGCTGGCAGGGGATGAGCCTCGTGCGGGTGCGGCACCTGGTGCCCGAGGTGATGGCCAAGGCGGCCTATTACCTGGACGGGGAGGACCGCACCCGGGTGTTGGACCTCCTGGGGCGGGCCACGGACCTCTTGGAGCGGGGAAGGGGAGGGCTTTCCGACCGGGAGGTGCCCTACTACATCCTCATGGGCTATGCCCAGGCGCGCGGCCAGCGCCTGCGGGGCGGGAAGAGGGAGGTGGCGCATGAAGGAGAGGGTGCCTAACGCCGAGATCCTTTTCCTATACGAGGCTAAGGACACCAATCCCAACGGAGACCCCGATGCGGAAAACCGCCCCCGCATGGACTACGTGGGGCGTCGGCTTCTCGTGAGCGACGTGCGCCTCAAGCGCTACGTGCGGGACTACCTCCTGGCCCGCGGGGAGGACGTCTGGGTCCGCACCCGGGAGGATGGCTCCCGCACCGACGCCGACGGGCGGCTGGAGGAGCTCAAGGCCCTCTACACGGAGGAGACGGGAAAGGGGGCGGGGGCGAAGAAAAAGGACCTGGACCCCGAGTTCCTCGCCTGGTACCTGAGGCGCCTAAGGGACGTGCGCCTCTTCGGGGCGGTTTTGCCCATCAAGGCCGAGGGCGAGGCCAAGGGGGGGACGGGGCAGTTCATGGGGCCGGTGCAGTTTGACTGGGGCTACTCCCTCCACCCCGTGGAGGTCTACACCGCCACCATCGCCAGCCAGTTCGCAGGCCGCACCGAGGGGGGCAAGGGGGAGCACGGCACCTTCGGCAAGGACCACCGGGTGCACTACGCCCTCATCGCCTTCTGGGGGAGGGTTTCCGCCCTGCGGGCCGAGCGGGTGGGGCTTCTCCCCGAGGACCTCGAGGCCCTGGAGAGGGGCCTTTTGGAGGGGCTCTTGGAGGGGGCCACCACCCGGAGCAAGGTGGGCCAGACCCCCCTCCTTTACCTGCGGGTGGACTGGAGGGGGGGCTTCCGGCCCCTGGGGGACCCGCGGGACGGGCTCCGGGTGCGCCCCGAGGGGGGAAGGCCCCGGAGGCCATCCGCTCCCAGGCCGACTACGCCTGGAGGCCGGAGGCCTCTCCGAAAGGCTCGCCCGCTACCGGGAGGAGGTGGAGCGGGTGCGCCTGTGGCAGCACCCCGGCCTTAAGGTGGAGGGGCTTTCCCTGGAGGGGGTGAGGGTGGAGGAGGTGAGCTTCTGACCGTTCTCCGCTTCGTCCTCAAGGGCAAGCGGGCCCACTTTCGCCGCTTTTACACCAACTCCTCGGCCCTGACCTACCCTGTCCCGCCCCCCTCCACCCTTCTGGGGCTCCTGGGGGCGGCCCTGGGGCTCGGCCCGGAGTTCGCCGAGGCCCTCTCCGGGCTCTACCTGGCCGCCCGTCCCCTGGGGGAGCAGAGGCCGCTTTTCCAGACGGTGAACTACCTCTTCCTCAAGGAGGGAACCCTGGGCGAGCTGAGGGGCCTCTACAAGGACGGGCGCACCCAGATTCCCCTCCAGTTCCTGGTGGGGGAGGAAGGGGGGCCGGTGGCCTACGAGGTGTACGTGGCCTCCCGGGATGCCGGGCTAATGGGGGACCTGGCCCGGGCCCTGGAGGCCCCCGCCTACCCCCTCTCCCTCGGGCCCGCCTTCGCCTTG
>BBBN01000286.1 GCA_001311585.1 Thermus sp. JCM 17653 | reverse complement strand
CCTGGCCCTGGCCCTCAGCCGGGAAGGGGCCCGGGTGGGGCTCCTGGACGCCGACCTCTACGGGCCAGCCAGGCGAAGATGTTCGGCCTCGAGGGGGAGCGGCTCAAGGTGGACGGAAACCGCAGGATCCTGCCCCTGGAGCGCCACGGGATCCGGGTGCTCTCCTGGCCAACATCGTGCCCCCGGGGCAGGCCCATGATCTGGCGGGGGCCCATCCTCACGGCACCATCCGGCAGTTCCTGGAGGAGGTGGCCTGGGGAGAGCTGGACTACCTGGTGGTGGACCTTCCCCCGGGGACCGGGGACGTGCAGCTGAGCCTCGCCCAGCTCACCCGGGTTTCGGGCGGGGTCATCGTCACCACCCCCCAGGAGGTGGCCCTCCTGGACGCCGAGCGGGCGGCGGACATGTTTAAGAAGGTCCAGGTGCCCGTCCTCGGGGTCCTGGAGAACATGAGCGCCTTCCTCTGCCCCCACTGCGGCAAACCCACCCCCATCTTTGGGGAAGGGGGCGGGAGGAGGCTTGCGGAGAAGCTCAAGACCCGCTTCCTCGGGGAGATTCCCCTCACCCTTCCCCTCAGGGAAAGCGGCGACCGGGGCGTGCCCATCCTGGTGGCCGATCCCGAGGGCCTCGAGGCCCAGGCCTTCCTGAAGGCGGCCCGGGAGCTGGCCGCAGCCTTAAGCGTGCAGGCCTTCCTGCCCCTGCCCATGGCCTAGACATGGCCCTTCTTCTGGAAGGCACCAAGGAAAAGGTTCTGGACCTCCTCCGGGGCAAGCCCCTCACCGCCAAGGAGGTGGCCGCCGCCTTAGGGGTGAGCCGGGCCGCGGCCTCAAGCACCTCCAGGACCTCGAGGCCCGGGGCCTGGTGCGCTCGGAGGTGCGCAAGTGCCGGGGCGGGGCCGTCCTTACCGGCTCTACCGGGCCCAGGATGGGGAAAGCCCCTACGCCGCCTTGTGCGGGGATGTGCTCAAGGGCCTGGAGGAGGCCCTGGGAAAGGAGAGGGTGGTGGGGCTCCTTCTGGAGAGGCACCGGACCCTCCTCGCCCCCTTGGCCCGGGGGGGCCTTCCCTTGCGGGAGCGCCTCCTCCGCCTGGCGGCCTTCCTCAAGGAGCAGGGCTACGAGGCGGAGGTGGTGGAGGAAGGGGGGCACCTCTACCTCTGCCAGAGGCGGTGCCCCAAGCTCGCCCTCTCCCGGGACCACGAGGTCCTCTGCGAGAGCGAGCTCCTGGCCTACCAGGAGCTTCTGGGCCTGCCCCTGGTGCGGGAGGAGCGCATCGCGGGCGGGGGAAGCTGCTGCCGCTACCGGGTAGAATGACGGGGTGTGGGTTTACCGTCTTAAGGGCACCTCCTGGGAGCTGGACCCCCTGGTGCCCGAGCTTTTCGCCCAAGGGGCCCGAGGGTTAGAGGAGCGGGAAGGGGAGGTTTGGGCCTACTTCCCGGCCCCCTTGGACCTGCTACGGGGGGTGTGGGAGGAGCTTCCCGATGAGGACTGGCTTTTGGCCTGGCGGCGGGACCTTAAGCCCGCCCTGGCCCCGCCCTTCGTGGTCCTGGCTCCTTGGCACACCTGGGAGGGCCCGGAGATCCCTCTGGTCATCGAGCCCGGCATGGCCTTCGGCACCGGGCATCACGAGACCACCCGCCTGGCCCTAAGGGCCCTCGCCCGCCACCTTCGCCCCGGGGAGAGGGTCTTGGACCTGGGCACGGGGAGTGGCATCCTGGCCATCGCCGCCTCCAAGCTCGGAGGGGAGGCCCTGGGGGTGGACATCGACCCCGCCGTCCTCCCCCAGGCGGAGGCCAACGCCCGGGCCAACGGGGTCTTCCCCCGTTTCCTCCTGGGGAGCCTGGAAGAAGCCCTTCCTCAGGGGCCTTTTTCCCTGGTGGTGGCCAACCTCTTCGCCGAGCTCCACAGGGAGTTCGCTCCCCGCTACGCCGAGGCCTTGGCCCCGGGGGGGCGGCTTCTTCTTACCGGGATCCTGCGGGAGAAGGCTTCCCTGGTCCGGGAGGCCCTGGCCGGGGCGGGCTGGAGCCTTTGGGAGGAGGAAGGGGAAGGGGAGTGGGTCCTTTTGGTCTACGGGAGGTAGCATGCGCCCCCACCGTGCCTTTAGCCTGGCCTTACCGGGGTTCTTCCCCTGGAGGAGAGCCACCACCTGGTGGAGGTCCTAAGGGCCCGGGTGGGGGACCGGTTTACCGTCTTTGACGGGGAGCGGGAGGCCTTGGCCGAGGTGGTGGACCTGGGCCCTCCCTTGCGCTACCGCCTCCTGGAGGAGCGGAGGCCCCAAAGGGAGGTGGGGGTGGAGGTGGCGCTTTATGTGGCCCTCCTCAAGGGGGACAAGCTCGCCGAGGTGGTGCGCGCCGCCACGGAGCTTGGGGCCACGCTCATCCAGCCCCTCGTCACCCGGCACTCCGTGCCCAAGGAGATGGGGGAGGGGAAGCTTAGGCGGCTAAGGGCCATCGCCCTCGAGGCCGCCAAGCAGTCGGGAAGGGTGCGGGTCCCCGACGGTCCTGCCCCCCATTCCCCTGAAGGCCGTCCCCCAGGTGGCCCAGGGGCCTCGTGGCCCACGTCGGGGGCAACCGCCCGGGTGCGGGAGGTGCTGGACCCTGC
>BBBN01000285.1 GCA_001311585.1 Thermus sp. JCM 17653 | reverse complement strand
GGGTCTGGCCTTGGGAGAGGCCCCACCAGAGCACGGCCCCAGCCATCACGGAAAGCACCAAAAACCCCACGAAGGAACGGCCTAGGTTCATGCGCCACCTCCTGGCCCCACCTTACCCCCGCCCCGTTAGGCGGCGATTAGACGAAGACCACGGTGCGGTTCTCGTGGACCAGGATGCGGTCTTCCAGATGCCAGCGCACCGCCCGGGCTAGGACGGTCCTTTCCAGCTCTTGCCCAAGCCTTTTCATCTCCCGCACCGAGTGGCGGTGGGAGACCCGCACCACGTCCTGCTCGATGATGGGGCCCTGGTCCAGCTCCTCGGTGACGTAGTGGGCCGTGGCCCCGATGAGCTTCACCCCCCGCTCGTAGGCCTGGCGGTAGGGGTCGGCCCCGGCGAAGGCCGGGAGGAAGGAGTGGTGGATGTTGAGGATGCGCATGGGATACCGTTCCACGAAGGAGGGCGAAAGGACCTGCATGTAACGGGCGAGGACCACGAGCTCCACCCCCTCCGCCTCCAGAAGGGCGAGGATCCTCTCCTCCGCCTCCTCCTTCTTGCCCTTCTCCACGGGCACGTGGTGGTAGGGGATGCCGAAGCGCTCCACCTCCTCCTTGTGGTCGGGGTGGTTGGAGACCACGAGGCGGAGGTCCATGGGCAGCTCCCCCACCCGGTAGCGCCAGAGGAGCTCCAGTAGGGCGTGGGCGGGCTTGGAAACCAGGATGGCGGTGCGCTTTTTTTTCCGAGGCATAGGCTAAGCGCCACCGCATCTGGAAGCGGCTTGCCACCACCTCCTGGAAGGCCCGCTCCAGGGCAGGGCGGGCCAGGTCCAGGTGGGAGGCGGTGAAGGCCACCCGCATGAAGAAGGTACCCCCTCGGGTCGGTGGAGTGCTGCTGGAGGTCGGTGATGTTGGCCCCGTGGGCGTAGAGGAAACCGGTGACGGCGGCCACGATGCCAGGCCGGTCCGGGCAGGTGATAAGAAGCCGCGCCTCCTCCATGGGGGCTACTATATCCCCATGGAGGCGCGGACCACGGACCTCTCGGACCTCCACCCAGAAGGGGAAACCCTTCCCATGGTCTTTAAAAGCTTTGGCAGCAGGACCGCTTCGCAGGGCGGATCAGGACCCTTAAGGTCTTTGAGGACAACGCCCTGGTGCGTAAGGTCCTGGAGGAAGGCGGCGCAGGCCAGGTCCTCTTTGTGGACGGGGGAGGCTCCCTCAGGACGGCCCTTTTGGGGGGGAACCTGGCCCGCCTGGCCTGGGAAAAGGGGTGGGCCGGGGTGGTGGTCCACGGGGCGGTGCGGGACGTGGAGGAGCTCAAGGAGGTCCCCATCGGCGTCCTTGCCCTCGCCGCCACCCCCAAAAGGAGCGCCAAAGAGGGCAAAGGGGAGGTGGACGTGCGCCTCAAGGTTCTCGGGGCACAGGTTCTTCCGGGGTGGTTCCTGGTGGCCGATGAGGACGGGCTCCTTCTCCTCCCCGAGCCCCCGAGCGGCGGCCAAAGCGGCGGATGAGCTCCTCCTCCTTCAGGGCCAGAAGCACCGGCCTCCCGTGGGGGCAGACCCAAGGGGTTTCACAGGTGAGGAGGGCGTCCAGAAGGGCCTGGCCCTGGGCCTTCCCCAGGGGGTGGCCCGCCTTGAGGGCGGGAAGGCAGGAAAGCCGGGCAAGAAGCCCCCGAAGGCTTCCCCCCTCGCCCCGGAGGGCCTCCTTGAAGACCTCGGGGAGCAAAAGGGGGTAGGGGTGGAGGAAGGGCGGGGCCTCCAGAAGGCGGACCCTCGAGGGCCCGAAGCTCGTAGGCGAAAAGCCGGCCCTCCATGCCCTGGCCCAAACGCTCCTCCTCCGCAGGGGAGAGCTCCACCACAACCGGGTACGGGAGGGGGGCCAGGCCTTCCCCCTCGAGGCGCCGCTTGAGCTCCTCAAAGATCACCCGCTCGTGGGCGGCGTGCTGGTCCACGATGTAGAGGGTGTCCTCCCCTTCGGCCAGAAGGTAGCTTTCCCGGAACTGGGCGAGGAAGCGGAGCCGGGGTAGGCCGGAAGGGGTGGGGGGAGGAAGGGGAAGAAGGGGCTTGGGGTCGGGGAGGAGGCGGGCCAGGTTTTTCCGTCCCAGGGCCTCCCTTAGGGCCTCTTCCACAAAGGCCTCCACCTGGGGCTCCAAGAAAACCTCCTCTTTGCGGGCGTCCAAGCGGAGCCGGAAGGCGGAAGGGGGAAGCCTGAGGTTCAGGACCCCCACGGGGAAATGCCCCTCGGGAAGGAGCTCCCGATAAGCCCGGCGCACGGCCTTGAGAAGCCCCGGAGGGAAGGCCACGGGACGGCCGTTCACCGAAAGGAAGAGGGCATCCTCCCGGGCGCGGGAAACCTGGGGGCCGGAGAAGAGCCCCAAAAGGGCCCACTCCCCCTCCTCGGCCTCCACGGGAAAGAGCCGTTCCGCTAAGACCCTGCCGAAGGCGAGGCGGGCCGCCTCCCCGAGCCCCGCCCCGGGAAAGAGGAGCCTGGCCTCCCCCTCCACGAAGAGGGTCAGGGAAAGGTGGGGGTGGTGGAGGAGGTAACGCCTGAGGAGCTCCAAAACCCCCCGGACCTCCCCCTTGGGTCCCGCCCCTCGCCCCGGAAAAGGCCCAGGACCTCCAC
>BBBN01000284.1 GCA_001311585.1 Thermus sp. JCM 17653 | reverse complement strand
CCCGGCGAAGTGGGCCAGGTCGTGGATGACGTTGGCGGTGAGGACCCGGTTCTCCCCGGCGAGGCCGATCTGGGCCACGCGGGTGTTCCCCCCGTGGGCCTCCTTGATGAGGGCCTCCACCTCCAAGGGGTCCTTCCCCCAGAGGTGGACCGCGGGGTGGACGGCCACCTCCCCCCCTTCCACGTGGAGGTAGACGGGGGCTTCCGCCTGGCCCAGGACCACGAGGGCGTCCAGGCCCGCGTTTTTGAGTTCCGCCCCGAAGAAGCCGCCGCCCTCCGCGTCCCCGTACCCCCCGGTGAGGGGCTCTTGGCGGCCACGGTGTTCCGCCCCGAGCCGGAGATGGGGGTGCCGGTGAGGACCCCGGGGGCGAAGACGAGGGCGTTCCCGGGGCCCAAGGGATCGGCCCCCTTGGGCACGTGCTTGAGGAGGAGGTAGGCGGCCAAAGCCCGCCCCCCCAGGTACCGCCGCCAGAAGGCCTCGCCAAAGCTCTCGTACCACACCCGCCCCGTGGAAAGGTCCACGAAGGCCACGCGGTCGTGATATCCCTTGGGCATGTCTAAAGTTTACCCCCGCCCAAAGGCCAGGCCCTCAGGCGGGGTTGGGCGAGCTCAGCGGGTCTTACCGGAGAGGAGGTCTTCCGCCAGCTTCTGGGCCTTGTCCAGGGCCGCCTTGGGGTCGGCCTTGTTAAGGATGGCCTCCTTAACGGCCTGGCCCAGGATGTCAAAGCGGATCTGCTCCCACTCGGCCAAGGCGGGCTCAAACTTGGCGTAGCGGCTCTGGCGGACGATGGTGGCGTAGTCGGGGTTCTCGGCGGCGTAGGCCTGGTAGACGGGGTCCTTGAGGGCCCCCTCGGTTACGGGGACGTACCCGGTGGCGGTGGCGAAGACCGCCTGGGCCCTAGGGGAGAGGACGAACTCCAGGAAGTCCTTGGCCACCGCCTGCTCCTCCTTGGGGGCCTGGCGGAAGACCACCAGGTTGGTCCCCTGGACGAGGCCGTAGCCCGGCTGGCCCTTGGCCCGGCCCGGCAGGGTGGCCACCCCCAGGTCAAACTTGGCCCCTTGGCGGTAGTAGGTGTAGCCGGCGGAGGTGTCCACGCTGAAGGCGTAGGGCCCCGAGCCAGGTTCTGGTTGATGTAGCCCGAGGTGATGGCCTTGGCCCAGCCCTCCTTGACCCCGTTTTGCAGGAGGGCGAGGGCCTCCACCGCCTCTTTGGAGTTCAGGACCAGCTTCCCGTCCTTGAGGTAGCTCCCGCCCAGGTTGAAGAAGAAGTAGGCGAAGGTGGAGGCGTCGGGCTGGAACCAGTAGACGGGGCCGCCCTCGGCCCGGGAGAGCTTCTTCGCGGCGGCCACGAACTCCTCCAGGGTGGCGGGCACCTTGGCCCCGTGCTTCTTCAGAAGGTCCTTGTTGTAATAGAGGACCTGGATGCTCTTGTTGAAGGGCACCCCGTAGACCACGCCCCCGAAGCGCACGGCGTTCAAGAAGGTGAGGTTCACCCCCTGGAGCCTAACCCCCAGGGACTCTATGGGCAGGAGGGCCTTGGCCTCGAGGTAGAGGGCGATGTTGTTCTCGTAGGCCTGGGCCATGGCCGGGACCTTTCCGGCGGCGAAGGCGGCCTTGATCTTGGTGGAAAGGTCGCGGTAGCCCCCCTGGGGCACGGGGCGGACGCACCGCCCCTGCTGGGCCTTGTTGAACTCCACCACCAGGTTCTCCAAGGCCGCCTTCGGGGCCCCGCCGGTGAAGCCGTGCCAGAGCTCGGCCACCACCTTGGCCTTGGCGCACTGCTCCTTGATCACGTCCTCCGGCTTGGCCTGCTGGGCCAGGGCCAGCCCCAAAAGCGCCACCAGCAACAGCCCTTTCTTCATACCCACGCACCTCCGAACCGAGTATACCTTTCCGCGGTCAAGGCCCTGTCATACCACCCCATGCTGGCTTGCGCCAGCATGGGGGCCCCGGTAAAAACGATCCTCTACGCCTGGCCTTGGACGAAAGGTTCACGCCAAAGGGGTATCAGCCTCACTTGAGCCCCGAGCGGGCGATGCCCTGGATGAACTGCCTCTGGGCCACGAAGTAGCCCAGGACCACAGGGGCGATGACGAAGGTGCTGGCGGCCATCAGGCCCCGTAGTCCGAGCCCGCCTCGGAGACGAAGGCCTGGAGGCCCAGCTGCACCGTGCGCATCTCCGGGCTTTGGGTGACGATGAGGGGCCAAAGCAGGGCGTTGTAGGCCCCGAGGAAGGTGAAGATGCCGTAGGAGACGAGCCCGGGCAAGCTCAAGGGCAGGGCGATGCGGAAAAGCTGGGTCAGGTACCCCGCCCCGTCTATGCGGGCGGCGTCAAAGAGGTCCTGGGGGAGGGAGAGGTAAAACTGGCGCAGGAGGAAGATGCCGAAGACCGAGGCCAGCCAGGGCACGATGAGGGCGTAGTAGGTGTCCAGCCAGCCCAGCCGGGCGAGGAGGACGTAGTTGGGGATGAGGAGCACCTCCCCCGGGACCATCATGGTGGCCAGGACGAGGACGAAGACCCCCTCCTTCCCCGGGAAGGGAATCCGGGCCAGGGCGAAGGCGGCCAACGCCGCCAGGAAGAGGCCCACCGCCACCTGGGAGAAAGCGGTGAGGAAGCTA
>BBBN01000283.1 GCA_001311585.1 Thermus sp. JCM 17653 | reverse complement strand
CGCATGGCTCCGGGCAAGGCCAGGGTCACCCGCACGGGGCTTCCCTGAAGCTCGGCCCATAGGGCCTCGGTGAGGAGCTTCACTGCCGCCTTGGAGGCCCCGTAGACCGCCTGCCCGGGCACGGGAACAAAGGCCCCCATGCTGGAGACGTTCACTAGGTGGGCCTCGGGACGCCGAAGCAGTCTGGGCAGGAAGGCTTGGGTCATGTAGAGGGTGCCCCAAAAGTTCACCCGCAGGACCCGCTCTATGGCGGCCTCGTCCAGGTCCAGGAGGCGCTTAAAGGGTTGGATGATCCCGGCGTTGTTGATGAGGCCGTCCACCTGGCCCTGAGCCTTCTCCACCTCCTCGGGCAGGGCCGCCACACGTTCCTTATCGGTGATGTCCAGGGCGTGGAGGCTAAGGCCTGCCCCCAGGCTTCCCGCCTTGGCCTGGGTCTCCCCCAGGCCCTCCTCCCTAAGGTCCACCGCCGCCACCCTCGCCCCTCGCTTGAGAAGCTCCAGAACAAGGGCCCGGCCCAGGCCGCTTCCCGCGCCAGTCACCACCACAACCTTCCCCGCTAAGCGCATGGCCTCAGTCTACGAGCGCGTGGCCTCCCAGCGCTCCTTGAGCCGCCGGAAGAGGGCCTCCACCTTGGCCTTGGGAAGGATCACCTGCTCCGTGCGCCCCACCCCGATGAGGTCCCCGAGTTCGTTGAAGGCTTCCATGGTGGCATGAACCCGGTTCCCCTCGGTCTTCTCGTGGCGGGCCACCACCTTAACCCGCATCCCCGGGAGGGCGGAGGCCAGGTGGCGCACCTCCACGTAGCTCCCGATCCCCTCCTCCCCCTCCTCCAGGAAGGGGAGGATGATCTTGCGCCCGGCGAGCTCCATGTGCTTGGCCATCCAGTAGGTGGCGTAGACCGGGTGGACGGGGCCCAGCTCCTCAAAGTCCACCGTCATCCCGGGGGTGACCACGGTCTCAAAGACCGCCTCGTAGCCTTCGGGGATGGGGCGCATGGCTACTTTCTGAGGTCCAAAACCCGCCTAAGCTTCCCCCCCTCGCTCCTCGGGGCCTGGCCCGGAGGGAGGAGGGTGACCCTCATGGTAACGCCAATGTTGTCCTTGATCTTATGGGCGATCCTCTCCCGCAGGGCGTGGAGCCGATGGTCCGCTTCCACCACCTCGTCGGAAAGGACCTCCTGGCCGATCTCTCGGAAGAAGGGCTCGGAGACCTCCACCTTGAGTTCGGCCTCGTCCAGGGTGCCTTCCCGCCGCACCACGATCTGGTAGTAAGGCACCACCTCGGGGATGCCCAAAAGCACCGCTTCCACCTGGGTGGGGTAGACGTTCACGCCCCGGATGATAAGCATGTCGTCGGTGCGCCCGAGGATGGGCCCCATGCGCACGTGGGTGCGGCCGCAGGCGCAGGGCTCGTAGGTGAGGTAAGTGAGGTCCCCGGTCCAGTAGCGAAGGAGAGGCATGGCCTCCTTGGTGAGGGTGGTGAAGACCAAAACCCCCACCTTCCCCTCGGGAAGGGGCTCCCCGGTGTCGGGGTCCACCACCTCGGGTAGGAAATGGTCCTCCCAGATGTGACTTCCTTGGCGCTCCTCCACGCACTCGTTGGAAACCCCGGGGCCGATGATCTCGGAGAGGCCATAAATATTGGTGCTCCTTACCCCAAGCCCCTCGTCCACCTGCCTGCGGATGGCCTCGGTCCAGGCTCGGCACCCAGGACGGCGTACTCCAGGGAAAGCTCCTCCGGGGAAACCCCCCGCTTCCTGAACTCCTCCGCCAGGGTCTGGGCGTAGGAGGGGGTGCAGGAGAGCACCTCGGGCCGGAAGTCCTGGAGGAGTAGGATCTGCCTCTCCGTCATCCCCCCGGAGACCGGCACCACCGTCATCCCCAAGGCCTCCGCCCCGGCGTGGAGACCGAGGCCCCCGGTGAAGAGGCCGTAGCCGTAGGCGTTGTGGAGCATCATCCGGGCCGGGCCCCGGCCGCGGCCAAGGAGCGGGCCACCACCTCGGCAAATACCTTGAGGTCGTTTTTGGTGTAGCCCACCACGGTGGGCTTGCCGGTGGTGCCGCTAGAGGCGTGGATCCGCGCCACCTCCTCCCTGGGCACGGCGAAGAGGCCGAAGGGGTAGTGGTCGCGGAGGTCGGTCTTGTTGGTGAAGGGGAGCTTGGGTAGGTCCTGAAGACCCCTAAACCTCTTGGGGTCCACCCCGGCCTCGTCCAGAAGCCTTCGGTAGAAGGGGACCCGCTCGTAGACGTAGGCCACCAGGCGCTTGAGCCGTTCTTCCTGAAGCGCCCTAAGCTTCTCCCTGGAGAGGGTTTCCAGTTCCGGCTGGTACATCATCCCCATCACCTCCCAAGCGAAAGACCGTTCCCGTGAAGAGGGCCACGAGCTTGCCTTCGGAGACCACCTCCACCCGGTAGGTGGCCGTGCGCCGGGAGAGGTTCACCTCCTTTGCCCTGGCCTCCACCTCCGCCCCCAGGGCAAGGGGCCGGAAGTAGTCCATGCGGCAGGAAAGGGCCACGGCGGGCCCCCGGGAGTTGGAGGCCAAGGCGAAGGCGCTATCCGCCAGGGCGTAGAGAAAGCCCCCGTGGGCGGTGCCGTGGAGGTTCAGGTGGCGCGCCTCCACC
>BBBN01000282.1 GCA_001311585.1 Thermus sp. JCM 17653 | reverse complement strand
CCGGAAGAGGTCCTGGAAGCCTGGTGGGGCGCTTCTCCCGGGAGCGGTTGGAGCGGGAGGGCCTGTTGCAAGGGGGAAGACCCCTCCCCGAGGTGGCCCGGGCCGCCCGAACCTGGTGCCCGAGGAGAAGGCCCGGGCCTGGCACCGGGAAGCCGCGGACCTCCTAAGGCAGAAGGGCGACCTCCTGGCCATGGCCCACCACCTCCAAGGGGCGGGGGAGGCCCGCAAGGCCGCCCACGTCTACCGCCTCCTGGCCCAGGAGGCCTGGCGGAAAGGCCACCCGGAAGAGGCCCTTCCCCTCTACGGGAAGGCCCTGGAGGCCGACCCCTCCTTGCGGGAGTTCCTGGAAGCGGAGCGCCAGGACGTCCTGGCCTCCTTGGGCCTGGCCGAGGAGGCCCCGGGAGGCCCCCCGCTCCCAGGACCCGGTGCTCCAAGCCTTCAAGGCGGCCCAAGGGCCTTGGGCGCTCCTTCCCCTGCTTCCGGGGCTCAAGCCCTACCCCCTGGAGGAAGCCCAGGCCCGCCTGGCCCTGGCGGGAGCCTTCTGGCGGGTCTTCCAGCCCCGGCAGGCCCTGGAGGTCCTGGAGGCCTTGCCTCCCCAGGCCCCTCCGGCCTTGAGGCTCCACGGGCGGAGCCTGAAGGCGGGCCTCCTCATGGACCTGGGGCGCTACGAAGAGGCCGAGGCCCTCCTGGAGGCCAAGGAGGAGGGGGACCTCGAGGCCCAGGCCCGCTTCCACGCCACCCGGCTCCGCCTCCTCATGGAAACGGGCCGCCTGGAGGAGGCCCTGGCCGAGGGGGAGGCCGCCTACCGAGAAACCCCCCACCCCTGGCTCGCCGCCGCCCTCCTCACCGCCTGGACCCTAAAGGGAAGGCTCCAGGAGCACCTCCTGGAGGAGGCCCGAAAGCACCAGGACGGCCGGGGTCTGGCCCTTCTGGCCCTGGCCCACCACCGCTGGCTTTGGGGACAAAACCCCAAGCCCTTTCTGAAGGAAGCCCTCCGGGAGGCCAGGCGGCTTTCCAACCCCTACGTGCACCACCTGGCCCTCACCTCCCTGGCCCTCTACCACTGGCCCCAAAGCCCCCAAAAGGCCCGGGTGCTCTCCCAGCACCTCCTCTACCAGACCCACCGCACCGGCTTCCTGGTCCACCTGGAGGTGGCCCGGCTCCTCCGGGCCCAGCTCCTCCTGGAAGAGGGGGAACGGGTGGACCACCTCCTGGCTTCGCCCCCTCGGTGCCCCTCACGGCCTCCTGGAAGGCGGCCTTGGCGGGGGAAGAACCCCTTGACCTCCGGGGGTACGGTATGCTGGGAAGGTGGGTCCGCCAGCTTTGGCGTAGGCGGAGGGGAGCATGGACGGGGAGGCCATAGAGGCCATCAAACGCCGCCTCTCCCTGAAGGAGGTGGTTTCCCGCTACGTGGCCCTCAAACCGGCGGGCCGCGGGCGTTGGAAGGGGCTTTGCCCCTTTCACCAGGAGAGGACCCCCTCCTTCTACGTGGACGAGGAGAAGGGCCTCTTCCACTGCTTCGGCTGCAAGGCCGGGGGCGACCTCATCGCCTTCGTGGAGAGGATAGAGGGCCTGGACTTCCAGGCCGCCTTGGAGCGCCTGGCGGAGGAGGCCGGGGTGGAACTCGCAAGGCGGGGAGGCCCCGGGCCCCGCAAAGAGCTTTTGCAGGTCCTCAAGCTGGCCCAGGCCTACTTCCAAGAGGGGCTTGCCGCCCATCCGGAGGCCCGGGCGTACCTGGAGGGGCGGGGCCTCACCCCGGAAAGCCTCTCCCGCTTTGGCCTGGGCTACGCCCCCCCCAAGGCGGAAGGCCTCCTCGCCTACCTCGCCCGCCATGGGGTAAGCCCGGAGGAGGGCCTCAAGGCGGGGGTACTGGCGGAACGGGACGGGCGCTTCTTTGACCGCTTCCGCCACCGCATCACCTTCCCCATCAAGGACCACCTGGGGCGCATCGTGGCCTTCACGGGAAGGGCCTTGGGGGACGAGCTTCCCAAGTACCTGAACTCCCCGGAAACCCCCCTCTTCCGCAAGCGGGAGGTGCTCTTCGCCTACCCCGAGGCCAAAGCCCACCTACGGGAGGGGCGGGCCATCGTGTGGAGGGGCTTTTTGACGCCATCGCCCTCCACCAGATGGGCTTCCCCGAGACCGTGGCCGTCTTGGGCTCGGGGCTTTCCGAGGAGCAGGCCCGGCTCCTCAAGGCCCAGGAGGTGCGGGAGGTCTACTTGGCCTTTGACGCCGACGAGGCCGGGCAGAAGGCCACCTTGCAGAGCCTGGACCTGGAGATGGCCCGGCAGTTCCTCTTTTACGCCGTGCGCCTCCCCGCCAAGGACCCCGGGGAGCTTCTCCTCCACCCCGAGGGCCCCGCTCTCTTCCAACGGGCCCTGGAGGTAGCCCTCCCCGAGGTGGAGTTCCGCTTCCAGGAGGCGGTGAGGGGCCTGGACCTTTCCCGCCCCGAACACAAGCGGAAGGTCCTGGAAACCCTCACCCCCAGGATGCTCTCCCCCGAGCCCTTCGACCCCGTGGCGGAAAGGCTCAAGGCCCTGGTGGTGGAACGCCTGGGCCTCTCCCCCAAGGAGCTGGACGAGTACCTCCGAAGCCGCCGCCGGGGCAAGCCCCCCCCGCCCCCGCCCC
>BBBN01000281.1 GCA_001311585.1 Thermus sp. JCM 17653 | reverse complement strand
CCCTGGACGCCCTCGGGGTGCGGCGGAGTAGCGGGGCGGGCCTGGAGTACACCGCCTTCGCCGCCGCCTTCCTCCCCGAGGTCCTGGAGGAGGTCTTCCGCCTCTACGCCCTCCTCCTCACGAGGCCCCGCCTTCCCGAGGAGGGCCTGGAGGCGGTCCGGTCCGTGGCCCTCCAGGCCCTCCTCTCCCTGGAGGACCAGCCTGCAAGGAAGCTCCTTTCTGAGCTTCGCCGCCAGGTCTTCCGCTCCCCCCACGGGCGCGAGCCTTGGGCCGGGAGGAGGACCTGAAGGGGGCGGGTGCCGAGGCCCTGAAGGCGGATTACCGGAGGCGCTACACCCCCAAGGGGGCCATCCTCGCCGTGGCCGGGGGGGTCTCTTGGGAAAGGCTTCTTGAGGCCCTCGAGCCCTTCCTCGCCTGGGAGGGGGAGGAGGCCTTTTACCCCGCCCCGGAGCTCTCCGAGCCCCACCGCTTCGTCCTCAGGAGGCCCACGGCCCAGGTGCAGATCGGCCTCGCCTACCCCGACGTGGGCCCCGAGGACCCGGGCTTCTACGCCGCCAGGCTCGCCCTGGAGGTCCTCTCCGGGGGGATGTCCAGCCGCCTCTTCACCGAGGTGCGGGAGAAAAGGGGCCTGGTCTACGCCGTTTCGGCCTTTCCTGCGGGGGTCAAGGGCCGGGGCCTCCTCATGGCCTACGCCGGGACCACCAAGGAGCGGGCGAAGACCACCCTGGGGGTGATGCTCGCCGAAATGGAGCGCCTGGCCGAGGGGGTCACGGAGGAGGAGCTTTCCCGGGCCAAGGTGGGCCTGAAGACCGCCTTGGTGATGGCGGACGAGTCCATTCGTAGCCGGGCCGCCTCCATGGCCCGGGACCTCTACATGCTGGGGAGGGTGCGCTCCCTTTCTGAGATTGAGGCCGCCATTGAGGGGACGAGCCTGGAGGCGGTGAACGCCTTTCTAAAGGCCCACCCCTACCGCGACCCCTGGGTGGGGCTTTTGGGGGAGGTGGAGGATGTTTAGGGAAGCCCAGCTCAAAAACGGCCTACGGGTCATCGCCGAGGTGGTCCCGGGGGCGCGGAGCGTGGCCCTGGGCTACTTCGTGAAAACGGGGGCCCGGGACGAGGCGAGGGAGGAGAGCGGGGTGAGCCACTTCCTGGAGCACATGGTCTTCAAGGGCCCCGAGGACATGGACGCCCTCGCCGTGAACCGGGCCTTTGACCGGATGGGGGCCCAGTACAACGCCTTCACCTCCGAGGAGGCCACGGTCTACTACGGGGCGGTCCTCCCCGAGTTCGCCTACGAGCTTCTCGGCCTCTTCTCCAAGCTCATGCGCCCTGCTCTCCGGGAGGGGGACTTCCAGACGGAAAAGCAGGTGATCCTGGAGGAGATCGCCCGCTACCAGGACCGCCCAGGCTTCATGGCTTATGAATGGGCCCGCGCCCGCTTCTTCCAGGGCCACCCCTTGGGGAACAGCGTCCTGGGGACGCGGGAGAGCATCACCGCCCTCACCCGGGAGGGAATGGCGGCCTACCACAGGAGGCGCTACCTGCCCAAAAACATGGTCCTCGCCGCCACAGGGCGGGTGGACTTTGACCGCCTCCTCGCCGAGGCCGAGCGCCTCACCGAGGCCTGGCCGGAGGGCGAGGCGGAGAGGGCCTACCCTCCTTTGGAGCCCGCCTTCGGGGTGGAGGAGCGCCCCTACGAGAAGGCCCGGGCCCTCTACCTGGTGGCCCTCTTTCCCGGCTTTGCCTACCAGGAGGAGGCCCGCTTTCCCGCCCAGGTCCTGGCCCACCTCCTGGGGGAGGAGGCTCAGGAAGGCTCCACTTCGCCCTGGTGGACAAGGGCCTGGCGGAAGCGGCCTCCGTCGGGCACGAGGAGGCCGACCGGGCGGGGTTCTTCCACGCCTACGTCCAGGCGGACCCCGCCCACAAGGAGGCGGTGCTTTCCGCCTCCGGGAGGAGCTTGACCGCCTCCGGCGGGAAGGGGTGGGAGAGGAGGAGGTGGAGAGGGCCAGGACCCCCCTCGCCACGGGCCTCGTCTTCGCCGGGGAGACCCCCATGCAGCGGCTTTTCCACCTGGGGATGGAGTACCTCTACACCGGCCGCTACCTTTCCCTGGAGGAGGTAAAGGCCAGGGTCCAGAGGGTTTCGGCGCGGGAGGTGAACGGCCTTTTGGAGCGGGGCCTCCTGGAAAAGGGGCTTTACTACCTGGTGCTTCCCCATGGAGCCTAAGGCCCTAGGGGCGGCCCTCCTCACCGTCCTCTTCTGGGCGAGCGCCTTCGCCGGGATCCGGGCGGGGCTTAGGGGCCTCGAGCCCGGCCACCTCGTCCTCCTCCGCTTCCTCGTGGCGGGGGCCCTCCTCCTCCTTTATGCCCTCTTGCGGGGGCTTCCTCCCCCGAGGCGGGAGGACCTTCCCCGCCTCTTCCTCCTGGGGTTCTTGGGCATCACCCTCTACCACACCGCCTTGGTCTACGGGGAGCTTACGGTGAGCGCGGGGGCGGCGAGCCTGCTCATCGCCACGGGGCCCGTCTTCACCGCCCTCCTCTCCCACCTCTTCCTGGGGGAAAGGCTCGGGAGGCGGGGGGTCTTGGGCTTCGGCCTCGCCTTCTTGGGCTCCGCCTCATCGCCTTCGGGGA
>BBBN01000280.1 GCA_001311585.1 Thermus sp. JCM 17653 | reverse complement strand
GCCGGGTGGTGGAGGTGAAGGTGCGGGACCTGAGGCCGGGGGAGGTGGTGGTGGAGGTGGTGGTTGAAAGCCTTTAAATTTTCGCTAGTTTACGGCTCCCAATCCTTGCCCTAGCCCTCGCACCCCACCCCGTCCCCGTCCCGGTCAAAGCGGTGCGGGTCCGGGGGAAGGACCTTGAAGCCCCGGTAGGATATCCCCGCAGTCCAGGTCCGGGGGCGGCGGGGGAATACACACCGTGGGGTAAGCCGGGTCGCACCCCTTTTGAGGCCTCGAGGCCCCTCCTCCCCACATCCCCACCCCCCTCGCCCTGGCCTCCCGGGCGGCCTCCAGGTAGAGCGAGGCGTAGCGCACGTTGGGGGGCACGGTGTAGGGCTCGGCCCACCCTGCCCGCACCAGCTCCAGGTTCACCTGGAGGAAGCGCCGCCCCCCGTGGGTCCAGTCCCCCCGGGGGTCCTCCAGGTACAGGTAGGCCAGCACCCTCCGGTAGCGGTCCCGCTCCTGGAGGTCCAGCTCCACCCACACCCGCTTACCCTGGAGCAGGCGGGCGAGGAAGGCTTTGGCCTCGAGGCCCAGCTTCACCTCCTCGGGGCCCGAGGTGCGGCGGTTGTAGGTGCTCTCCGGGGCGTCCACCCCGATGAGGCGCACCGGGCCGAGGTCCGCTAGCTCCACCGTGTCCCCGTCCACCACCCAGAGAACGGCCGCAACAGCCGGAACCCTGACCTCCCTTCCTCTTCAACCCGAACGCGGAAAAGGGCTTCAGTGCTCATAGCTCCACCTCAAAAGAAGCCGCATCGCCTCGAGGGCCTCCTGCCCCCGGAGAAGGAAGCGAAACACCCCTTGGACCTCCACCTCCGAAGCGGGCAGGCGCAGGGTGGGATAGGCAGGATTGTGGGGTTTGAGAACCACCATGTCCCCCTCGGGGTAGATGTACTTGAGCGTGGTCTTCCCCTCGTAAAGCACGGCGGCGATCTCCCTCGCCTCGGCCTCACCCCGCGTTCCACCACCACCACGTCCCCCTCCAGGAGGTACTCCGCCATGCTGTTCCCTTCCACCACGAGGGCGAACAGGTTGGGGCGTGCAGGCAGAGGGATGAGGCCCTCTACCTCCTCCAGAGCCTCCTCCAGGGGCCCGCGGATCCGCCCCACCACGGGGATGGCCAGACCGGTGAGGAACCTCCCCTCCGGCGTGAGCTCCACGTGGGTGGGGCGGCCGTGCCCTTGGGGGTGGAGGACCACCAGGCCCTTCCGGGCCAGGGCCTCCAGGTGCTGGCGCACGGTCTGGGGCCGCAAGCCCAAGGCCCGGGTCAGGTCGTGGGCCGTGGGGGAAAGACCGTTGCGTAAAAGCCGGGCGGCCTCCAAGAGAACTCGCTTCTGCCCTTGAGGTAACGAGGGTGTCATAGGTCCCCCTAATACCTGTTTTATAACAGGAAACCCGGAGCTGCAAGCCACCTACCGCCCAGTACCCTTCCGAGGGACTGGACATGCCTTAGCATTTTTGCTAACCTATCCCGTGGGCCCCAGTCCCATCCCCAGGCCCGGAAAGGAGGTACCATAGGCCGTTTGAAGAGGCTGAGCGGCAGGGAGCTCCGCAGGCTTCTCCGGAGGTACGGCTTCGCCCCCATCAAGGGAGGGGCAAGGGATCCCACGAGGTCTGGCGCAACCCGCAAGGTATGGAAGTTGTTATCGCCGTTCACGGCAAGGACATTGTTCCCATCGGCACCCTCAAGAACCTTCTCCGCCAGGCCGGGATACCGGAAGAGGAGGTGAGGCAGTAGGCGCGGCCGGGGCGCTTCGGCGCCCTGGCCCAGAAGCAAAAAGGGCACGCCGATTTGAGGTGGCTGTCCTGGAGGCTTTCAACCATGGTTAGATCTTGGGACGTAACTTACCCCTGCTACATCGAGCACGATCCTGAATCCGGCACCTACGGCGGTTTCTGCGTGGACCTTCCCGTCTTCGTGGCCGGAAAGGCCAGCGTGGAGGAGGCGCGGAAGGCCTTGGAGGAGGGAGTAGCCTACTACCTCGCTCACCTGGAGGTGGAGGAACGCCCGTTCCCCAGGCCCGGTGCCACTCCCCCTCCGGACCTGGAGGAGGAGCGGGACCGCCTCATCCCCGTGGAAATCCGGCCGAGCCCGGTGAACCCCGTTAGCCTCGCCATCGAGAAAGCCCTTCGCCGTAAGGGCCTCAAGCGGAAAGATCTGGCCGAGCGCATGGGGGTTCCCCCTTCCGTGGTGACCCGGATTCTAGACCCCCTGTACTTCGGCCACACCCTGAGCACCCTGCGCAGGGTGGCCGAGGCCCTGGAAAAGGACCTTGTGGTGGCCTTTAGGTGAAGGGAATGCCTGCGGTAGTAAGCCCCTGGCTCACCTCCCCCAGGACCTTTTGGGCGTCCACCTCACAAGAGAACTCCCAGGCCAAAAGCCTACCCGGGGCCTTCCCCGCCTCCTCCTCCGCCCGCCGTACTCGCTCCCCAAACCGCCTCTCCTCTTCCTCTCTCCTCGCCTCGCCCTCCAGCAGGACCCACCGCTGCCGGACGCCCCCGTAGTCCGTCTCCACCTCTACCCCCAAATACCCCGGGTCCAGGCCCCTTCAGAAAAGACCTCCCCCAAGAAGCCCTTGGCCTCCCGCAAGGTCGCGGGGACCCGCATGACCCAGGAGAACCCCTGCAGAG
>BBBN01000279.1 GCA_001311585.1 Thermus sp. JCM 17653 | reverse complement strand
GGGCGCTCGTGGGCGTAGAGGCGGCCGAAGAGGGTGGCCCCCACCCAGAGGAAGAGGACGAACCCGAGCCCCAGGAACATGAGGAGCCAGAAGTAGGCCTCCCGGGCCCAGGGGCCAGGAGGGGGAGGGAGGGGCCCCCCCGCCAGGGGCACCACGATGGCCGAGACCGGGGGGATGAACCAGGTGCCGTTGGCCGCCTCGAAGGGGAGGCGCAGCCGGGTGAAGATCAGGTAGCCCAGGAGGAGGCTCATCAGGAGGGTCAGGGGCGCCCCCAGGGCGAAGAGGAGGAGGGCCAGGCCCGTCCACCCCGCCGCTTTCAGGCTGGCCAGGCCGAAGAGGAGGAAGGCCAGGGGGAAGGTGGCGTACAGCTGGGAAAGCAGGGGGTGGTGGAGCTCCTGCCAGACCTGGCCGGGGTGGCCTAGAAGCTTTGCCAGGAAGAAGACCAGGCTTAGGGCGAAGAGGAAGCCGGTGAGGGCGTGGGCCAGGAGGGCCAGGGCGGGGAAGCCAAAGGCCTGGAGGGCCAGGGCCACCCCGCTTCCCCCCATGACGGCGGCGAACCAGGCGGGGTTGAAGAACCGCGCGCTCATGAGGCCCATTGTGGGATACCGGGGTGGGGTAGGTCAACGCCCCCGGAAGTGGTCCACGGTGAGGCGGATGCCTTCCCTGAACCCCACCTTGGGCCGCCATCCGTGGGCCATGAGCTTTAGCGGGGAGAGGACGCTCCTTTCCAGATCCCCAGGGCGCGGGGGGGCGGGGAGGACCTCGGGGGTCTGCCCCGCGGCCTCGGCCACCGCCATGAGGACCTCCTTCGTGGTGTGCCCCTCCCCGGTCCCCACGTTGTACACCCCTTCCAGGGAGATGAGGGCGAGGGCGTGGGCCAGGGCCACGTCCCCCACGTAGACGTAATCCCGCACGCACCCCTCGTCCCCCGGGGTCTTGCGGGCGTAGAGGGTCACGGGCAAGCCCTTGAGGACCCGCTCGGCGAAGATGGCCACCACCCCCGCCTCCCCGTGGGGGCCCTGCCTGGGGCCGTAGACGTTCCCGTAGCGCAGGGAGACCCACTTGAGGGCGTAGCTTTGCCCGTAGACGGCCAGGTAGTGTTCAAAGGAGGCCTTGCTGGCGGCGTAGGGGCTTTTGGGGCGGGGGGGCCAGGTCTCCTCGGCCCTTTCCCCCTCGGGCACCTCCCCGTAGATGGCCCCGCCCGTGGAGGCGAAGACCAGCTTCTCCACGCCGAACTTCCGGCAGGCCTCCAGGAGGTTCATCCCCCCCAGGAGGTTCACCTGGAAGTCCAAAAGGGGGTTTTCCACGCTTACCTTCACCGAGGCCTGGGCCGCCTGGTGGGAGACGTGGGTGGGGCGGAACTCCCTAAAGGCCCGCTCCACCCCCTCCTGGTCCCTCAGGTCCACCTGGAAAAAGGGAACGCCTTTGGGCACGTTTTCCCGCTTGCCCGTGGAAAGGTTGTCCAGGACCGCCACCTCCACCCCCCGGGCGAGGAGGTCTTCCACGATGTGGCTCCCGATGAAACCGGCGCCGCCTGTGACCAGAACGCGCATAAAAACCCCCGGGCCAAAGCCCGGGGCCAGTTTACCATCGCCCCGTCTGCGGCCTGCCCTCACGACCCGAGGCGGGGCCTTTGGCACCGATCAGCCGATCTTGACCTCCGGTTCGTTCCCTGGCCTCCACTTGATGGTGCATCCGATGGCGGGGGCCTCCTTGAGGGGGGGTTCTTTGCCCTGGAGGAGGGCTTCTATGGCCGCCTCGAGGTCGTGGCTTCGCACCTCTTCCGGGAACTTGGGGCTGTCGTTCACCCGGCCGTGGTAGCGGAGAAGCCGCCTTTCGTCAAAGAGGAAGACCTCCGGGGTGCGCAGGGCGCGGTAGGCCTTGGCCACCTCCTGGGTCTCGTCCAAGAGGTAGGGGAAGAAGATGCCGTGCTCCTGGGCGAAGGCCACCATCTTTTCGGGGCTATCCTCGGGGTACCTCTCGTAGTCGTTGGGGTTGATGCCCACGAAGGCCACCTTGCCCCGGTACTTCTCCGCCAGGGCCACGAGCTCGCCGATGGAGCCCTTCACGTAGGGGCAGTGGTTGCACATGAAGACCACGGCCAAGAGGGGCTCTTGGAACTGGGAAAGCCGGTAGCGCCCGCCCCTGGGGTCGGGAAGCTCGGCGTCAATCAGGGGGCTTTCCAAGGGAAGCTCGGGGTACTGGAGCATGGGTCCAGGATACCAGGGGGGGTTCCTTCGGGACAAGGGCCCTGGGCGGGCTCGGGTATCCTGGGGCCGTGGTGGGGCTCACCTCGGAGGAGGCCAAAAGAAGGCTTCAGGCGCACGGACCCAACGCCCTTCCCGAGCGCCCGCCCGAGCCTTTCCCCCGCAAGTTTTTCCGCCAGTTTCAAAGCCCCCTCATCTACATCCTCCTCTTCGCCCTCCTGGTGGACCTCCTCCTCTGGCTCTATGAGGGGGCGCGGGGCGTGCCCCTGGAATCCTTGGCCATCCTGGCCATCCTGCTCCTCAACGCCCTCCTGGGGGCCTTCCAGGAGAAGCGCTCCGAGGAGGCCTTGAGGAGCTCAGAGCCCTGGCCGAGCCCTTCGCCTGGGTGCTCCGGGACGGGGAGTTCCGCCGCCTGCCCTCCGGGAGATCGTCCCGGGGGACGTGGTGCGCCTCGAGGCCGGGGACCGG
>BBBN01000278.1 GCA_001311585.1 Thermus sp. JCM 17653 | reverse complement strand
CCCCTCCCCCTCCTTTCCCCCACCCTCTTTCTGGTGGGCCTCCTCCTGGTCCTGAAAAGCCTCACCGCCTTCGGCCAGATCCACCTCCTCACCCGGGGCGGCCCGGCGGAAAGCTCCATGGTCCTCATCTACCGGGTTTACCAGGATGCCTTCTTCAACTTCCGGGTGCCCCTGGCGGCGGCGGAGGCCCTCCTCCTCTTCCTGGCCCTCCTCCTCCTCGCCGCCCTGCAGTTCTGGCTCCTCGGCCGGAGGGTGCACTATGCGTAGCCTGAAGCGGCTCCTCCCCACCTACCTCCTGGCGGGCGCCTACGCTTCTTGCTGGTCCTCCCCCTCCTCACCCTCCTCTCCGCCAGCCTGCGGAGCGAGGCCGAGCTGTACGCCCCGGGCCTCCTTCCCCCGAACCCCACCCTTGAACCCTACCGGGAGGCCCTGACCAAGTACCCCCTTTCCCGCTTCCTCCTAAACAGCCTCCTGGTTTCCACGGCAGTGACCTTAGGGGTCCTGGCCACCAGCCTCCTCGCCGCCTACGCTCTCACCCGGATGCGTTTCCCCGGCCGGGAAGCCCTCTTCGGCCTGGCGGTGGCCCTGCTCCTGGTGCCGGGGGAAGCCACCTTTCTTCCCCTCTACCTCCTGGTGGACCGGCTAGGGTGGCTGGACACCTACCTGGCCCTCGCCGTACCCTTCCTGGCGAGCCCCCTCGGGGTCTTCCTCCTGAGGCAGTTTCTCAGGACCATTCCCGAGGACTACTTTGACGCCGCCCGCATCGACGGGGCGGGCCACTGGCAGATGCTCCGTCACCTGGCCCTGCCCCTCACCGCCCCAGCCCTGGGGGCCTTGGCCGCCCTCACCTTCATCGGCACCTGGAACATGTACCTCTGGCCCCTGGTGGTCACCAAAAGCCGGGAGATGCAGACCGCCCAGATCGCGGTGAACTTCATCCTCAACGAGGAGGTGGCCCGCTGGAACGTGGTGGCCGCGGGGGCCATCCTGGTCCTCCTCCCCACCCTTTTGGCCTTCCTGCTCGCCCAGAAGGCCTTCGTTCGGGGCATCGCTCTGGGCGGGCTGAAGGGATAGGAGGTCGGTATGACGAAACCCTGGCTCAAAGTAGGTTTGCTCTCGGCCCTCTTTCTAGGGGTGGCCCAGGCCCAGAAGGTCACCGTGGAGTTCTGGCACTCCATGGGCGGGGTCCTGGGGGAGGCCACGGAAGCCTGGTGAAGGACTTCAACGCCAGCCAGAACCGGGTGCAGGTCAAGGCCCAATACGTGGGGAGCTACGACGACGGCATCAACAAGCTCTTGGCGGCCCTCCGGGCGGGCCGGGGCTACCCCCACGTGATCCAGGTCTACGACATCGGGGCCCGGATCATGGCGGATTCCGGGGCCGTGGTGCCCCTGGAGGACCTGGCCCGCAAAGACGGGTTCGACCTGGACCGCTTCCTGCCCCAGCCCCGCAACTACTATACCCTGGAGGGCAAGCTTTACGGCCTTCCCTTCAACTCCTCCAACTCCATCCTCTACTTCAACATGTCCGCCTTCCAGGAAGCGGGCATCCCCTTCAAGCCCACCTGGACCCTGAAGGACCTGGAGGAGGCCGCCCGCAAGCTCACCAAGAAGGACGCCCAGGGGCGCACGGTGCGCTACGGGCTCTCCATCCCCGTTGACTCTTGGTTCGTGGAACAGATCTCCTACAACTCCGGGGAGTACTTCTGCAACAACGAAAACGGCCGCAAGGCCCGGGCCACGGCGGTGGCCTTTGACAACCCCGCCGCCACCGCCTTCCTGGACATGTACGCCCGGCTGGTGCGGGAGGGGGTGGCGGCCAACACCGGGCGCAACTGGGCGGACTCCCAGAGCCTCTTCGCCCAGGGGCAGGCGGCCATCGCCGCCTACTCCACGGCGAGCCTCACCGGGGTCCTCCGCCAGATCGGGAACCGGTTCCCGCTGCGCACCGCCTACTACCCTTACCTGAAGGAGCGCAACGGCGTGGCCATCGGCGGTGCGGCCCTCTACCTCCTGAAGGGTTTCCCCGAGGCGGAGATCCAGGCCGCATGGAGCTTCGTCCGCTTCCTCCTGGAGCCCAATACCCAGGCCAAGTGGCACCTGGCCACCGGATACTTCCCCGTGGTGAAGGGGGTGGCGGAGCTCCCCGAGGTACGCCAGGCCCACGTGCGCCAGCCCAACTACACCACGGCCATCCAGCAGCTGGCCACCAGCAAGGTGAACGCCGCCAGTGCGGGCTGCGTCATGGGTTCCTTCCCCGAGATCCGGCAGTACGTACAGGCAGCCTGGGAAGAGGTCCTCAAGGGGAAGCCCGCCGCAGAAGCCCTCAAGGAGGCCAAGGCCAAGGCGGACGCCGCCCTGGAGCGCTACAACCGGAGCGTGGCCGCCCGCTAGGGACCCCTGTGGGCCCTAGGGGCCCCCTTTGGATGCCCCCCATGCTGGCCTAAGCCGGCGTGGGGGGTCCGCCTGGGCTTGGGTCGGCATGACCCGCTCCTGACGAAAGCCCCCTAGGGTGGGGGTATGCGGATCTTGGTGACCAACGACGACGGCATTTATAGCCCGGGCCTCTGGGCCCTGGCCGAGGCGGCGAGCCGGTTCGGGGAGGTCTTCGTGGCCGCCCCCGACACGGAGCAGAGCGCCATGGGCCACGCCATCACCATCGCCCACCCGGTGCGGG
>BBBN01000277.1 GCA_001311585.1 Thermus sp. JCM 17653 | reverse complement strand
TGAACTGGTTCCGCCCGTTGCCGATGTGGAGCACCGCCTCTCCCACCCGGGGGCGCCGGGTTGTCTCCAGGGGAAGGAGGGCCGGGGCCTCGGCCTCCGTGGCCAGGACCGCCAGGTCCCAGGGCTCGGCGAGCACTACCCGGGCCTCGGCTTGGGTGCGGTTGGAGAGGAAAAGCCGGAAAGGCCCCCCCTCGGCCACCACGTGGTAGGCGGTGAGGACGAGGCCCTCCGCGTAAAAGAAGCCCGTGCCCCGACCGCCCTCGGAGCCTTCCACGCGCAACACGGCGGGGTGGGCCTGGGCGTAGGCCTCCTGCAGGGCCTCGGGGCCCCCTTGTGCAGGCTCGGCCCAGAGGGGAGCAGGCCCCTTGGTGAGAAGGCCCTGGAGGCTAGCCCCAGAGCCAGCAGCAGGGCCAGGGGCCGGAGGAACCGCATGGCCCTATTCTGCCCCTCCCTTTGGCCGGGAAGGGTGGTCAAGGCCACCCTTCAGTGCCAGAGGAGCAAAGCCCCGAGGAGCAAAAACCGATCCCTGGCCAGGGGTGGGGGCGCTTCAGGAAGAAGGCGGCTTTGGGCGAGGAGAAAGGCCAAGAGGGCGCTCCCCCCGAGGGCGAGGAGGGCGGGGTGGAGCTTGGGCCTAGCGCCCCGCGCCCGCAGCACCTGGGTGCGGGCGTAGTAGAGGGCGGCCACGTCCCTTAGGGCCAGGGCGAGGAAGCTTCCCAGGGCCAGATCCCCGGGAAGCCCCCCGGCGAGGGCCCCTGCCGGGGCCAAGGAGGCCATGAAGAGGGCGGCCCCTAGTTCGGGGAAGAGGTCCCGGGCGCGGTTTTGGGCGTCGGCCCAGGCCATGTAGGCCCCCAGGGGCAGGGCGAGGAGGAGAGGCAGGAGGAAGGGCCCCCGGGCGGTGAGGGCGGTGAGGAGGAACCCAAAGAGGGCCAGGGCCAGGTAGACCCCCGCCACCTTCAGGGCGAGGTTTGTCCTGGGGAAGCGCTTGCCCCGCCTGAGGTCCTGGTAGAGGAGCTTCAGGGGATGCCGGGCGAGGAAGCCGAAGAGGCCGAAAAGGAAAAGCCCCAGGGTGGGGAGGCCGGGGGCGAGGAGGAGGCCGAGGAGCAGGGGCTCGAGGGTGAACCCCCAGCCCCCGTGCTCCGTGGGCAGGGCCACCGACTTCAGGGGAACGCTCGCGGTCGCGCGCATGGGCACCTCACAGGGTAGGGGAGGGGCCCGGGACGGAGGTCCCTTAGGCCCAGAGCACCTCCAATATGAGAAGGGCGAAGAGCCAACCGGCGGCGAGGGAAACCCCGGCGAAGAATCCCCAGACGCCCTTCCCCAGGCCCAGGCCCCAAGCCAGGGCCATGCCCAAAAGCCCGAGGTTGGCCAGGCCCACCTGGAGGAGGGCAAGCCCGGGCCTGCGGAAGACCACGCCCCGGAAGCGGGGCAGGGCGTGGTAGGCCACGCCGTAGATCATGAGGGCTACGAAACCCAAAAGCTGCATGTGGGCGTGGGCGGGGCGCCAGGAGTAGGGCAAGGCCCCCACTTCTCCTGCCCTCGTCCTTTGTGGCGGGGGTCAGCCCCTTGGCCCCCTCCTCCGGGTAACCTGAGGCCATGGCCGAGGAGATCGCCACCCTGGCGGGCGGGTGCTTCTGGTGCACGGAGGCGGCCTTCAAGCTCCTCAAAGGGGTTTTGGAGGTGGTACCGGGCTACGCCGGGGGGCATGTGCCCCATCCCACCTACGAGGAAGTCTGCACCGGAACCACGGGCCACCGCGAGGCGGTGCAGGTGCGCTTTGACCCTGAGGTCCTCCCCTACGCCGACCTCCTCCGCTACTTCTTCGCCGTGCACGACCCCACCAGCGAGGACCGGCAGGGGCCCGACGTGGGGCCCCAATATAGCCCGGCCATCTTCTACCACTCGGAAGAGCAAAGGCGGGTGGCGGAGGCGGTGATGCGGGAGCTCGCTCCCCTCTACCCTAAGCCCATCGCCACCAAGCTCCTCCCCTTCACCACCTTCTACCCTGCCGAGGACTACCACCGGGACTACTTCGCCCGCCACCCCGAGGCCCCCTACTGCCGCTTCGTCATCGCCCCCAAGCTGGAGAAGGCGAAGAAGGCGTTCAAACCCCTCCTTCGCCCTCCAGGATAGCCAAGAGGGCCTGGGCGTTGTTGTGGCGCCTTTCCTTGGCCCCAAAGAGGAGGGTCACCGTGCCCTCTTCCCCCAGGGCCTGGAGCTGGGCCAGGGCGGGGTTTCCCCGAAGCTCCTCCCGGTAGCGGCGCACGAACTCGGGATACTTCTCGGGGTCGTGGGCGAACCAGCGCCTTAGGGCGTCGGAGGGGGCGAGCTCCTTGGCCCACCCGTCCACCCGCGCCTTCTCCTTGGAAAGCCCCCGGGGCCAGAGCCGGTCCAAAAGGACCCGAAAGCCGTCCCCGGGGGAAGGGGGATCGTAGACCCGCTTGGCACGGAAGGGCATACCCCACCCCTTCAGAACCAGTCCGCCTCCGGCAGGACGCACTCCGGGCACTGGGCCTCTATAAACCGGAGCCAGTCCAGAATCTCCCCCGCATCCCGGACGGGGCCCAGGTGGTAGACCTCGAGGAAAGCGTCCGCCACCAGGGCACCCCCTTCGGGGAGCGGAGAGGAGGGTTCCTTGCGGGTCCAGGAGGAGGGGGAGGGGGCTGGGCCTTGGGGCCTGGGCCAG
>BBBN01000276.1 GCA_001311585.1 Thermus sp. JCM 17653 | reverse complement strand
CTCCGCCTTAAGGGCCGCCAAGCCTTCCCCCTTGGCGGCGGTGAGGGCGGGGACGCCCCGGCGAAGGATCCCCGCCTTCTCCCGGGCCACGTCCCTCAGGGTGGGTCCCAGGACCTCCAGGTGGTCGTGGCCAACGTTGGTGACCACGGACAAAACGGGCTCGGCGGCGTTGGTGGCGTCCAGGCGGCCGCCCAAGCCCACCTCCAACACGGCGAACTCCACCCCCTCCCGGGCGAAGTGGAGGAGGGCCATGGCTGTAGCCGCCTCAAAGAAGCTCGCCCCCACCCCCTCGGCCAGGGGGCGGACCTCCTCGGCGGTTTCCAGAAGCTTGTCCTGGGGGATGGGTCTGCTTGAACCGCGATGCGCTCGGCGAACTCCACCAGGTGGGGGCTGGTGTACAGCCCCACCTTGAGCCCGGCCTCCTCGAGGATGGCGGCCAGGGCCCGGGCGGTGCTGCCCTTGCCGTTGGTGCCCCCCACCAGGGCCACGGGGTAGGCCTCCTGGGGGTCCCCCAGGCGGGAAAGAAGGGCCCGGATGCGCTCCAGGCCCGGGGCGAAAAGCCCTTGGCGGGCGTAAAGCCAGGCCAGGGGGTCCATCAGCTTGAGGGCCGCTTTGCAGGTGGGGCAGAGGCCCCGGTAGGTGACCTCCACCCCCCGCACCTCCACCCCGGGGTGGGCCTCCTGGGCCAGGGCCTGAAGGTCGGGCAGGTCCACCTCCAGGTCCACGATGGCCCCGCAACCTTCGCAGACCAGGTGCAGGTGGGGGTGGAGGTTGGCGTCGTACCGGGTGGCCTCCCCCGCCTTGGTGAGGGGCACCAGGTAGCCCTCCTCCACCAGGGCCTCGAGGGTGCGGTAGACCGTGGCCAGGCTCACCTTGGGGACCACCTTGCGCACCTCCTGGTAGATCCAGGCGGCGTCCGGGTGGTTGTGGGCCCGGCGCACCACCTCGAGGACGGCCCTACGCTGGCGGGTTAAGCGCTTCAGCGCCATCCCCTCCACTATACCCTAAGGCGGGGGAAATCTCCACTAAAGGGGTCGGGTTTGCTCCAGGATCTCCCGCCCCCCCTGCTCCAGCACGTCTCGGGCGAGCTCCAGGCCGAGCTCCTCCGCCTCGGAGGCCTCTCCCTCGATCTCCGCCCGGATGAAGCTCTTGCCGTCGGGGGAGAAGAGGCCCCCTTCCAGGAGGAGGGTGCCGTCCTCGGCCACCTGGGCCAAGGCCCCCACCGGGGCCAGGCACCCGGCGCCAAGGCCCTTCAGGAAGGCCCTCTCCGCCCGCACCCGGTCGTGGGATGGGGGGTGGTGGAGGGCGTAGCAGAGCTCCTCCGCCAGATCGTCCCCCTGGCGGACCTCCAGGGCCAGGGCGCCTTGGCCCGGGGCGGGAAGCATGACCTCGGGCTCCAGGAACTGGTCGATGCGGTTTCTCAGGTCCAGGCGGATGAGCCCTGCCGCCGCCAGGAGGATGGCGTCGTACTCCCCGTTGCCCAAGGCGGCGAGGCGGGTGTCCACGTTGCCCCGGAGGTCCCTCACCACGAGGTCTTGGCGGTAGGCCAGAAGCTGGGCCTTGCGGCGCAGGGAGCTGGTGCCCACCACCGCCCCCGGGGGCAGGTCCTCGAGGCGCTTGTAGGCCTTGCCCAAAAAGGCGTCCCGGGGGTCCTGGCGCTTGGGGATGGCGGCGATCTTGAGCCCTTGGGCTCTTCCGTGGGGAGGTCCTTAAGGGAGTGGACGGCGATGTCTATCTCCCGGGCCAGGAGGGCCTCTTGGAGCTCCTTGACGAAGATGGCCTGTTCCCTAGGGCTCGCCCCCTGGTCCCCCCGGGTCTTGATGGTCTTGACCTTAAACTCGGCCTCCGGCCAGCTCTCCTTGAGGCGCTCCACCACAAAGCGGGTCTGGGCCAGGGCCAAGGCGCTGCCCCGGGTTCCCACCACGATGACGCGCATACTTTCCCATACTACACGAAGAACCTCACTCCAGGGCCAGCCCCACGGGGTCCTCCAGAAGCCCCGCCAGGTGGCGGCAGAAGCGGGCGGCCTCGGCCCCGTCGATGAGGCGGTGGTCGTAGGTGAGGCCAAAGGGCATCACCAGCCTGGGCACGAAGGCCTCCTTCTCGGGGTCCCAAAGGGGTTTGGTCTGGGAGCGGGAAACCCCCAGGATGGCCACCTCCGGCCAGTTGACGATGGGGGTGAAACCCACCCCGCCGATGCCCCCCAGGTTGGAGAGGCTGAAGGTACCCCCCTGCATGTCCTCGGGGGAGAGCTTCCGCTCTCGGGCCCTCTCCGAGACCTCCTGGAGCTCCCGCGCCAGGCGCAACACCCCCTTTTGGTCCACGTCCCGGATCACCGGGACCAGGAGGCCGTGGGGGGTGTCCACCGCCACCCCGATGTGGATGTACTCCTTGTAGAGGATCTCCTGCCTCTCCACGTCAATGGAAGCGTTGAACTTGGGGAAGGCCTTCAGGGTGAGGGCCAGGGCCTTGAGGAGGAAGGCGGTGAGGGTGAGGCGGAAGCCCCTTTCCTCGGCCTTCTTGGCGTAGCGCTTCCTTAAGGCCTCCAGCTCGGTGATGTCCGCCTCGTCAAAGTGGGTGACCATGGGCACCTGGGCCCAGGCCTGGCCCATGGAGCGCAGGGTGGCCTTCCGCACCCCGCTCATGGGCTCGGTGCGCACGGGGCCCCACTTGGTGAAGTCGGGAAGCTTGGGCGCGGGG
>BBBN01000275.1 GCA_001311585.1 Thermus sp. JCM 17653 | reverse complement strand
GCGTTCTCCCCTTTTCCGGATCCCTTGGGGGCGCCTTTGGGCGCCCCTTTTTTTTGCCGGAAGGCGAGGGGAACGTGCGCAGGAAGCGGCAGGTGCCAAGGGCCAGGAAGCGGGTGGTTTCCGCGGGGGGCGTGGTCCTGCGGGGGAACCCGCCCGAGGTGCTGGTGGTTTCCTTGAAGGAAGGGCGGGTGGTGACCCTTCCCAAGGGGCAGGTGGAGCCCGGGGAACGCTACCCGGAAACCGCCCTCAGGGAGGTGCGGGAGGAAACGGGGGTGGAGGCGGCGGTGCTTTCCCCCCTGGGCAAGGTGCGCTACTACTTCACCGCCCGGGAAGGAGAGGAACCCGTGACCGTAAGCAAGGAGGTCCACTACTTCCTCATGGCCTACCGGGGCGGGGAGCCCAGGCCGCAGCTTTCCGAGGTGGAGGCCGCTTACTTTCTTCCGGTCTCCGAGGCCCTGGAGCGCCTTTCCTACTAACGAACGGGAGATGCTAAAAAGAGCCCTCCTCCGCTTCCGGGCGAAGAAGGCTTAGGGCAGCCTCTTCCGGGGAGATCTCCCCCGGGCCACGGACGCCACCAGCTCTCCGGCGCCTTGGGTTTTGCGGCGCCCCCACTCCTGGATCACGCTTTCCACCTCAAAGCGGGCCCTTTCCAGGCGGTGGGCCTCGAGGAGCCCATGTTCCAGGAGGTGGCGGTGGTGGGCCTCGAGGCCCGCAAAGAGCTCCTCCACCCCCTGGCCCGTGGCGGCCACCGTGGGGTAGATGGGGGGGCGCCAGCCCCCGGGGCGGGGCGGGGAGAGCTCCAGGGCGCTTTTCAGCTCCTGGATGACCCTCTCCCCGCCGGGCAGGTCAAACTTGTTCACGGCGAAGAGGTCGGCGATCTCCATAACCCCGGCCTTAAAGGCCTGCACCGCGTCCCCGGCCGCCGGGGTGAGGACGAGAAGGGTGGTGTCGGCCACCCGGGCGATGTCCACCTCGCTCTGCCCCACGCCCACGGTTTCCACGAAAATGCGGTCAAAGCCGAAGGCTCCAGGAGGTTCAAGGCGGCCACCGTGGCCCCGGCAAGCCCCCCCAAGGCTCCCCTGGAGGCCAGGGAGCGGATGTAGACCCCGGGGTCTTGGTGGTGGCGCATCATGCGGATCCGGTCCCCTAGGATGGCCCCCCCCGTGAAGGGGCTGGAAGGGTCCACGGCCAGCACCCCTACCCGTTCCCCCCGCTTTCTGGCTTCTAGGATGAGGCGGTCCGTGAGGGTGCTCTTTCCGGCCCCCGGGCTTCCCGTCACCCCTACCACCTTCGGCCCGGCCCTGGCCCCGCACCCGCTTGAGGAGGCCTGGCCCATGGGGTGGCCCGACTCCACCAGGGTCAGGGCCCGGGCTAGGGCCCGAACATCCCCGTGCCGAAAGCGGCGCTCCAGGTCCTCGGCCTCGCTGGTCCACGCCTCCGCCATGCCGCCATTCTACGCTTTTTCGCAGGGGCGCTTTATTCCGCCAGGGCTACGCAGGCCACTTCCACCCGCACCCCCCGGGGAAGGGCCTTCACGGCCACCGTGGCCCGGGCGGGGTAAGGGGGAGCGAAGTACTGGGCGTAGACCTCGTTGAAGGCGGGGAAGTCCTCCATGTCGGCGAGGAAGCAGGTGGTCTGCACCACCCGGTGGAGACCGGAGCCCGCCGCCTCCAGGATGGCCCGGAGGTTTTCCATCACCCGCTTCGTCTGGGCCCGGATGTCCCCTTCCACCAGGCTTCCTTCCGGGGTGAGGGGGATCTGGCCGGAAACGAAGAGAAACCCCCCGGCCCGCACTGCTTGGGAATAGGGGCCGATGGCCTGGGGGGCGTGGGGGGTGTGGACGGCTTCCATGGCCTCATCCTATGCCAAACCGGTAAAGCTGTCCGGAGAGGTTGACCACCAGCACTTCCTGGGGCAGGGGTAGGGGAGGCACCTGGACCGAGCCCAGGCCCGTGGCTTCAAAGACCACCTGCCCCCTCCGGTCCACGGCCAGAAAGCGCCCCTCCTCCGTGGCCAAAAAGAGGTGCCCGGCGGCGTAGCTCAGCCCGGCGGTGACCTTGCCCACCTCGAGGCTCCACACCTCTTCCCCCGTGGCTTGGTCCAAGGCCCTGAGGACCCCGTCCCAGGCGGCCACGTAGACCCGGGCCTCGTCCAGGGCCAGCCCTCCCCAGAGCTCCTCTTCCAGCTCCACGTTCCAAAGCGTCTCCCGGGTCAGGGGGTCAAAAGCGTAGACCTCTCCGGGCCAGGTGGGAATGAAGAGGAGGCCCCCGTGGGCGGCCACCGGGGCGTGGATGGGACCGGTGCGCACCTTGTAGCGCAGGGCGCCTGTGGCGGGGTCCAGGGCATAAAGCCACCCGTCCTCGGAGCCGGTGAAGAGGAGGCCGCGGTAAAAGGTGGGGCCGGTGGAAAGGTGCCCCCCGGCGTGGAAGCGGAAGAGGGGACGGTCCTTCTCGTAGGCGTAGAGGGTTCCGTCCCGGCTGGCCACATAGACCCGGTCCCCCAGAACCAGGGGGCTTGCGGTGACCTCGGCCCCGGTTTCCGCCGTCCACTCCAGCCCCCGGCCCCGGAAGCGGCGCACCTTGCCGTCCCAGCTTCCCACGTAGACCCCACCCCGCACCACCGGGGGGGACGAGGCCTCCTCGGGAAGGCTCTGGTGGCGCACCTCTCCCGTGAGGAGGTCTGCCTCGGCCAGGTTTTTCCCCAC
>BBBN01000274.1 GCA_001311585.1 Thermus sp. JCM 17653 | reverse complement strand
CCACCGGGATGCCCTGGCTCAGCGCGGCCTGCAGGGCCAGCTTCAAGGCCTCCACCGGGGTGTCGCCCCCCAGGCTCAGGTTAAGCACGGTGGGGCCCTGGCGGTTTTCCAGCACCCAGCACACCCCCCGCACCACCCGGCTTGCGCGGCACACACCGTTCTCATCGCAAACCCGCACCGGGATGATCCCTGCTCCAGGGGCCACCTCCCTCACCAGGCCCGCTACCCCGGTGCCGTGGCCGCCGGGGAAGGCATCCTGGGGCACGGCATCGTCTTCCACAAAGTCGTAGCCGGGAAGCTGGGGAACCACCGGGTCCACCCCCGTGTCCAGCACGGCCACCCGGACCCCTTGGCCAGAAAGACCCCGTCTTTGGGCGGCAAAGGCGCCCACGACCTCTGCGCCCCAGCTGTCAAAGCTCCACAAGCTCTCCGGATCGGCCTTGTAGCTGGGGTCTAGGCGTTCCAGCTCTTCCAATGCGCGGCCCAGAGCCTCGCCGCCGTAGCCGAGCTCGGCCAGGGCGAAACCGCAACCCCTAAGGTCCTTGAGGTCCAAGAGGGTGAACCCTGGGGGTAAAGTCGGCCTTTTCCCAAGGGGTAGCCGAAGAAGGACGCGGGCCGGGTCCACCTGGCCCAGCACCCCCAGGGTGGCCTCCAGGGTTTTCCCTGAGGTGTGGACCTTCACCGTCTGGGGTCCTCCCGGGACCGGGGGGACCCGGAAGACCAAGGTGTTGCCCCCGGCCCGGACCACCTCTGCTTCGGCTCCCCCTACCTCTACCCGGGCCCCCAGAGCATCGGCCCCGCTTAGGATGGCCGTTACCTCTTCCCCCACCAAGGCCCGGTTTGGGGAAAGCCGGAGGCTCGCGGGTCCAGGGGTGCAGGCGGCGAGCACCAGAAGGAGCCAAATAAAGGTTCTCATGGCCTTACCTCCGCCAAAAAGCTGTAACCGTCAAGGTCCCAAAGGCTCATGGGCACCCGCCAAAAATAGTTGGGACGGCCTGAACGCTCCCTGAATCCAGAGACTAAAGATCCTGGAGGCGTGTTCGGTAGCGGGCGGCCAGGGTGTGGTGGCCTACTTCTTCCAGGACCCGCACGGCCTCCTCCAGGGAGGCCCGCTCCCCCAGAAGCTCGGCGCGGTTGGCGAGGACCGTGGCCAATAGGACGTGCTCCCGGGCAGCCTGGGCCAGGCGGAGGGCCTCTTCATATGCCCTTTGCGCTTCCTCCTTCCTTCCCTGGCGGTGGTAAAGGGCCCCCAGGTTGTTCCAGGCCCGGCCCATGGTCTCGAGGTTGCCTTGGTCTTCTGCCAGGGACAGGGCGTCCCGGTAGAGCGTTTCCGCGTCTTGGACCCTACCCTGGCGCTCCCGCACTACCCCTAGGTTCAGGAGGAGCCGGGCCTTGACCAGGGGAAACCCCTCCGCGGCCCGCATCACTTCCCTTAAGGCTTCCTCTCCTTGCCCGAGTTCCGCCAAGGCCACCGCCCGGTTACTCAAGGCCCCCAGATGGCGGGTCTCCTCCCCGGCCAGGAGGAAGCGCACCGCTGCTCGGCTGAAGGCCTCCGCGGCTTCCTGAAAACGCCCCTCGCCCATGAGGAGGAGGCCTAGGAGGTTCCACCCCTCGGCTTGGGCGTAGGCTCCACCAGAGAGGGCCTTCTCCGCCTCCCGGCGAGCTGCCTCCCGCTCCCCAAGGCGGAAGCAGAGAACCCCTTGGAGGGCGCTTTTTTTCCGGGCTCTCCGGGATTTCGGCGAGGGTCTCCCGGGCTTCCCCGTAGCGGCCCAGCCGCTCCAGCCCGCGCTTGAGGAGGAGGACCTCGGGGGTAGGTGCCAGGGCTTCGAGGAGCATCAGAGCCTCCTTCGGATCGCCTTCCACCCGGGCCTGGGCGGCCTTGAGCAAGGCTTTTTCCCCCCGATGGCGATCCTCGGCCTCCCAGAAGGGTAGGGCCAGCTGGTAAAAGGGAGCGGCTTCGGCGGGGGGGAGCCTCCGTGCCAATTCCAGGGCTACCTTGCGGGCCTCGAGGGTGAGGGGAGGGGTCAGGGTGGGCCTCCCTTGTGCGTCCAACAAGCCCCGCCTCCAGAGCTGGTCTAGGTCCTCCGGGTCCAGCCCTAAAAGCTCTCCCGCCCTCGCTGGTCCCAAGAAAGCTACCGCGTAAAAGGTGCGCCGTGCACCCTCGGGAAGGGGAGCTACGGGCTTTAACCTTTCCTCTGGCTCCACCAGCGCCTCCCGGACTCCGGGCAAATCCAGGACGGCCCGCATGAGGGCGCTTGCCTCCTCAGGGAGCCCTAAGGCCCAAAGCCTTTCCGCCACCTCCCGGTGGGCCTGGAAGAGGGACTCCGCCAACGCCTCCCGGGTGCTCCAGACCCACTCCTCCAGCTCCTCCCCCAGCCCGTGGTCGGCCCCCTCTAAAAACCGGCCGCGGTAAAGCGCCCGGGCCTCCTCTAGTTGCCCTTTCTCCAGGGCAGACCTCAAGAGAACGGCATCGCAAACCACCTCAGTCCTCAGGGTTTCTTTCCCTTGGACCGCTACTCCGGCCCTTTTAAGCTGGGAAAGGGCTACGGAAAGACTGTTGGAGGCGTCCTGGCTCGAGGCCAAAAGAGTTCTTGCAAGTGGCGGTGCCCTTTGGGCCCCTCCAGGGCCAAGTAAGTTAGGAGCAGGAGGGGTTTCTGCTTCCTAAACGAAGCTCCTTCTAGAAAAAGCCCCCCTAGTTCGGAGCACCCTTCTAGTA
>BBBN01000273.1 GCA_001311585.1 Thermus sp. JCM 17653 | reverse complement strand
TTTAATACCACCTCGTGCTGGCTTGGGCCAGCATAGGGGCCCCGGTAAAGGACGCCCACAGAGCCCTTTTGCCTCGGCTTGGGCGAAAGCTTCACGCCAAAGCTTTGGCCTCTTCCCCTTTTGTGGGGGTGGCCATACAATAGGGCTAGGTTAGGGTATGACTTCAGGTTTGGCCGAGAAAGCGGAGGAGGCACCGTGTTTCCAGGTTTTAGCAAGTTATTCCGGCCCCGGGTGGAGGCCCTGGGTTTGGAGGTGGGGGCCCACGCCCTCAAGCTGGTGGAGCTTCGGGGTTTTCCCCCCACCCTCACCGCCCTGGCCACCCGCCCGCTACCTCCGGGAACCCTGACGGAAGGGGTGGTCACGGAGCCCCAGGCCCTAAGCCAGGAGATCCGGGAGCTACTCGCCGAGGCCCGCACCCGGAAGCGCTACGTGGTGTCCGCCGTTCCTAACCCCAGCGTGATCTTGCGCACCCTGCAGGTGCCCAAGATGTCTCCCAAGGAGATGGAGGAGGCGGTGCGCTGGGAGGCCGAGCGGTACATCCCTTTCCCCATTGACGAGGTGGTCCTGGACTTCGCTCCCCTGGATCCCCTGGCCGAGGTGGCCGAGGGGGAACAGGTGGAGGTCATGGTGGCCGCCGCAAGGCAGGAAGCGGTGGCCTCTTTGATTGAGGCCTTGCGGGGGGCGGGACTTATCCCCGTGGTCCTGGACGTGAAGCCCTTCGCTGGCTCTACCCTTTGGAGGAAACCCTAAGGGGAGAGCCGGATCGGGTGGCGGTGGCCATAGAGATCGGGGCGGAGAGCACCAGCCTCCTTCTCCTCAAAGGGGATCGCCCCCTGGCCATCCGCATCCTCACGTTTTCGGGGAAGGACTTCACCGAGGCCATCGCCAAGGGCTTTGGCCTGGACTTCCTCACCGCCGAGGAGGTCAAGCGCACCTACGGCCTGGCCACCATCCCCACGGAGGACGAGGAGCTCCTCCTGGACTTTGACGCCGAAAGGGAGCGGTATAGCCCCGGGAAGATCTACGACGCCATCCGCCCGGTTCTGGTGGACCTCACCCAGGAGATCCGCCGGAGCCTGGAGTTCTTCCGCGTGCAGCTGGGGGACATCCAACCCGAGGTGGGCTTCCTCTACGGGGGGGGAAGCCGCCTCCGGGGGCTTTCCGCCCTCCTCACGGACGTGCTTGGGGTGAGCTTTCTCACGCCCAATCCCTGGGAAGGCCTCCGGGTTGACCCCAGGCGATTTGATTTGGGAAAGCTACAGGAACTTGGCCCCGAGTGGATGGTGCCCGTGGGGCTGGCCCTAAGGGGGGTGAGTCCCCTTGATTAGGCTGAACCTCCTTCCCAAGAACCTTCGCCGCCGGGTGGAGCCCGGTTGGTGGCGGCTGGCGGCGGCCCTTTTTGCCCTGGTGGTCCTTGGCACCCTGGGCTTCCTCCACTACACCGCCTACACCGAGCTTTCCCTGGCCAGGTCGGAGCGGGATGCCCTGAAGGCCGAGGTGGAGGCCCTGAAGCCCTTCATAAAGGAGCAGAACCGCCTGGTGCAGGAGAGGAAGACCCTCGAGGCCCTCCTCGCCATCCGCGAGGGGCTCCAGAAGAACTTCGTCCCCTGGTCCCTGTACCTCGCCGCCTTCATCAACCAGATTCCCAAAGAAGGGGGGCGGCTTCCCGTGGCCCTGCGCTCCGTGGGAACCCGGGCCCTTTCGGAGGAGGAGGCCAACACCCAGGCCCAAAACGGGGCCTTTGGCGGCAAAAAGGTGCGGGCGGAGTTTACCTTGCAAGGGGAAGCCCTGAACCAAGGGGCCCTGGTGCGCTTCGTACGGGCCTTTGAGACCTCTCCCCGTTTTGGCATAGAGTTCCAAGGGGCCTCCCTGGACCCGAACCGGGGGCTCTACACCTTTAGCGCCCGGGTGGGCGTGGTGGGAGGTGAGTAAGGTGCTCGCTAGGCTAGGGCAGCGGGAGTGGGCCCTTCTCGCCATGGTCCTCACCCTGGCGGTGGGCCTCCTTTGGTACTACCTGGGCATCTTGCCCCTGCGGCAGGAGACGGAGGCGGTGCGCCAGGAGATCGCGGCCCTCCTCTGAACGGGATAAGGCCGCCGGGCCCAAAGGGCCCTACCCGAGCTCCGGGCCGCCATCGCCCTCCTGCAGGCGGAAAAGCAAGCCTTCCTCCGGGCCCTCCCCAGGGAAGAGCGCCTTGCGGAGGTGCTCTCGGAGATCCTGGGGGAAGCCAGCCGGAGCGGGGTCACGGTGCGCTCCTTCACCCGCTCCCCCACCACCGCCCCCGTGCCCGAGGTGCGGGCGGTGAACCTGGCCCTGTCCCTGGAAGGCCCCTTCCCGGAAACCTACGCCTACCTCAGGCGCCTGGAGGGCCTCTCCCGTTTTAGCTCCCTCTCCGGGCTCAACCTGAGCGTCCAGGGCCAGGACGTGAACCCCATCCTCTCCACCAGCCTGACCCTCACCCTCTACATGCTGGCCAAGGACCTCGAGGCCACCCAGGCGCAGGAAGGAGGTACCCGGTGAAGGACCTTTTGACCCGCCTCGCCGCTTCCTGGAAAAACCTTCCCCAGTCCACCAAGCTCCTCCTGGCGGGCCTCCTCATGGTAGGGGCGGTGAGCCTTTGGTACGTGGGCTTCTACCTCCCCGCCCAGGTGCCCCCGGCCAGCGCGGAGGTTTCAAGCCCCGCTCCCCAGGAGACGCCCAAGCCCTCGAGGTCGCCCCCATCCCTCCCCTGAGCGAACCCG
>BBBN01000272.1 GCA_001311585.1 Thermus sp. JCM 17653 | reverse complement strand
GGCCGCGCTCGCGAGCCGCTACCCGGGAGCCCCCCTCCTCCTCACCTCTTACAACCGCTTCTTGGCGGCCCGCCTCCGCGCGGGGCTCCGCCTTCTCCTCGGGGAGGTTCCGGAGAACCTTACCGTGGAAAACCTCCACAGCCTGGCCGTGCGCCTCCACCACCAACACCTTGGCCCGGCGCAGATTGCCAAGGAAGAGGAGTACCTCCCCTGGCTCGCGGAGGCCGCTTCGGGCCTTCCCTATGAGCCCGAGTTTTTGCGTTCGGAGTTCGCCTTCCTGGACGCCTGGGGCCTTTACGAGTGGGACCTTTACAAGGGCTTCCCCAGGAGCGGGCGGGGCGTGCCCCTCACCGCCCGGGAGCGGCTTAGGCTCTTTGACGCCTTCCAGAAGGTGTGGGAGCGGATGGAGGCCAAGGGGGTCCTCACCTTCAACCGGCTTTTGCACCGGCTTCGGGCCAAGGCGGAGGCGGGGGAACTCCCCCGCTTCCAGGCGGCGGTGGTGGACGAGGCCCAGGACCTGGGCCCCGCCGAGCTCCTCTTCCTGCGGGCTTTGGTGGAGGAGGGGCCGGACGACCTCTTCTTCGCCCTGGATCCCGCCCAGCGCATCTACCGGAGCCCTCTCTCCTGGCAGGCCATGGGCCTCGAGGTCCGGGGCCGCTCCATCCGCCTCAAGGTGAACTACCGCACCACCCGGGAGATCGCCCAGGCCGCGGAGAGCCTTCTTCCTCCCCAGGTGGAGGAGGAGGTGCGGGAGGTCCTTTCCCTCCTCCAGGGCCCCCCGCCCTCGGTGCGGGGCTTCCCCACCCAGGAGGACTGCGCCCAGGACCTGGTGGCCTGGGTGAAAAACCACCTGGACTTCGGCGTCCCGCCCGAGGAAATCGGGGTGCTCACCCGGGTCTGGGACCTGGCCCGGAGCATCCGGGAACGGCTTATGGCCCATGGCGTCCCGGCCACCCTGCTTTCGGACAAGGACGAGCAAGAGGAAGGGGTCCGCGTGGGGACGGTGCACAGCGCCAAGGGGCTGGAGTTCCGGGCCGTGGCCGTGTTTGGGGCCAATCGGGGCCTCTTCCCTTTGGAGTCCCTCCTCAAGAAGGCCCCCTCGGAGGAGGAGCGGGCGCACCTCGAGGAACAAGACCGCAACCTCCTCTACGTGGCTTTCTCTAGGCCTCGGGAGCACCTTTGGGTCGGGTACTGGGGCGAACCCAGCCCTTTCCTGAGGGCATGAACCCAACGCTTAAAGCCAACCTCTTTCCTCTCCTCGTGTCCCCGGAGAGCCTCCGGATCTACCGGTACCGGCACAGGATGCCCAAGAGGCTTTTGGATTACCTTCGGTCCCAGGGGTTCTTCGCCGAGATCCAAGGGGAAGAGGTCTGGGTCTACGGGGCTGAGGACCCCGAGGCTCGGGCTCCCCTACTCGGAACGCTCCCCCCAAGGGGGGCGAGGGAAGCCACGAAGGCCTTCAACGGCTACCTCGCCTTTCCCCAAATGGACCTATCCATCCCTGCGAAATACCCCGCGGGCCAGACCCAAGCCCACGTCAAGGTAAAGCCCCGGGAACGACCCGAAGAGCGGAAGGCCCGCCCCACCCATGCGAGGGATCTACCACCCGAGGCCTTACCCCGCCCGTTGGTGGTCCACTTCCGAGGAGGAGACGAGGCCTTAGAGAAAGCGCTCAGCTGGGCAAGTTCGCCCTTGGTGCGAATTTCCCCTAGCCGCTTTCGCTTCTCCCAAAAGGCCGTGCCCCTGCACCTACGTCCGGGCCCTGCCGGAAGTGGTCTACCTCCATGCCCACCCGGGCCATCCCGGCTGGCCCAAGGCCTAAGTAGAAGTGGTGCAAGGAGATCTGCCCTTAGAAGAGGCCGTGGCTCAGGTCTACTGGCTCACGAAGGTGGCGGGCGGCCTTTACCACCCCAACGTCCTTCCCCTCAGTGTGGCCGACCCTCCCACCCTCCACCCAGGTTGAGGCGGGAAGGCTTCTAGGTAAGCCCTCCCCAGGGCTACCCCCTTCTGAAAGGCGTGGAGGTAGTCAGGGGGCCGCCTCCTAGAGGGTCCGGGGAATGCCCACCAGGAAAAGGACCATGAAGGTGGCGGCGGTGCTGGCCCTCTTGCCCCAGAGCTTTGGGGCCGGGCGAAGAGGGCGGCCTCCTACGCGGGGCTGATTCCCGAGCGGGAGGCGTCGGGAAAGAGCGTGGAGAGGAGCCGCCTCTCCAAGAAAGGACCCCCCCTCTTGCGGCGGAAGCTGTACATGGGGGCCCTGGTGGCGGTGCGCCATGACCCGGAGATGCGGGCCTTCTACCACCGCCTGCTCTCGCGGAGCAAAAGGAAGAAGCAAGCGTTGGTGGCCGTGGCCCACAAGCTCCTCAAGCGGATGATGGGGCGGCTCAGGGAGCACTACGCCGACCGGTTAGCCCAGGGGGTGGCTTGACGCTCAAGACAGTATCAATCCCCTTACGGGGCTAAGTGGTTTGCAACATTTGGAGAGGCTTGAGCCTAGGATTCTGGGGGCCCTGTCGCAATCCCCTTACGGGGCTAAGTGGTTTGCAACTTTGATGAGGAGGCAGGAGGGCGCATTGGCATCCTCTTGGAGTCGCAATCCCCTTACGGGGCTAAGTGGTTTGCAACAAGGGGGTCGTTGACACTGGGGCGGGGCTTGCGCCCGAGTCGCAATCCCCTTACGGGGCTAAGTGGTTTGCAACTCTTGGATAAGAAGCTGCGCGAGCGGGGCCTGATCCCGTAG
>BBBN01000271.1 GCA_001311585.1 Thermus sp. JCM 17653 | reverse complement strand
AAGGAATCCCGCTCCCTCGGTGATGGTTTCGGTGAAGAACCCCGTGGTCTGGGAGGTCTTGGCCTTCAAACTGCCCGGGGGAGACTGGGTAGAAAACCGACCCGAGCTTTGGGAGGCTGTCAGGTGGTTCGGGCTCCGGCCTATCTCCACGGGCCCCCAAGACTTCATCCCCTGGAGCCGGAGGCTAGAGGCCTTGGGAGCCCTGAAAGAAGACCTGAAGGCCGAATGTTTGGAAAGGCTGGGTTTCGGAGAGCTGAGCAAGCTGATGGAAGTGATTGAGTGGGTGCAAGACAGAGGTCAGAAAGACCTCTCTGTCAGCAAGGAGCTTCTAGAGAACGTTGTAGCTCCTTGTGCTCCCCGGATCGCTTACAGGTACTGTCTACTTCGGTTAGACCGGGGAGACTACTGGTTAGCTCCCATGGTTCCTCGCATTCTCCGAAAACACCTGAGGAAACCCTTCAAAGCATACAGCTTCGTCCAGCAATGGAAGGACCGGGTTCCTACCGAGGTTCGCCCCGCGCTCCTCACCGCCGGAATAGGCACGATCAACCACCTTTGGAACGAAAATCACACCTCCGATGAACGCTTTCTGGAAGAAGCGCTTTCCTGGGGGAAGGAAGCCCTCGCTATCGAGGAAGACCCTTACACTTACTGCGCCTTGCAGGCAGTCTACCGGGCTCTCAACCAAGACGAGGAAGCTGATGTCTGCCTGAAGCGGGCCGAAGAACTGGGGAAGCCTTGTAAAGATACAGGACGAACCATACGCCGGGTCGAAAGATCCCTATCCGAAGAGGCTCACGCGCCGGTAGACATAGAAGACCCCCTTTGACGGTCTTCCGTGAGGCTTTAGCTGGATTGACGTCCCCCGCTCAGTCCCTCCCGTAGGGCTTTCTGAGCAAGTTTGTGGGCCCTTCTCACGTCTTCCCGGGAGACGACGCAAAGTCCTTTCGCCTCTTGCTTCACCGCCTCGAGGGCCCCCCTCAGGTGGGGGCGCTCACACGGCGCTCCCCCAAGCTCGTCCTTAGCGAAACTGGGCTTACGTCTAATCGTCCAGGATGAGGGCGCGGAGCTCATCTTTGGTGAGAGGGGCACTTTCCTCGGAAAGCGCCTTCCTCAAGGCTTCCCGAAAAGCGGGGTCTTCTTCCTCCAAACGGTCCATCACCCTCCGGGAAAGGAGGCTGACCGCGTGTAGGAACTCCCCCAGGTCCTCCCTGGTGACATCGCCCCGCGCCAGGGCGAAGCTCAACTTCAGGCCCTCCCAGAAGTCCACGGCCTTACCCCAGAGGCCTCGAGAAGGGGGTCCGCTCTCCCAGGAACGGGCCAGGACCGCGAGCTCCCGGCGCAGGTCCTGAGGTAGCTCCCCCCACCTCTCCTCCACCTCGCTCCGCAACCTCTCGGCGTAGGAGGTCAGCTCCCGAAGCTCCAAAGTACGGGCGGAAGGCAGACCACGCGCGGCCTGGCCTAGCATCCGCGCACTCTTTGCGAGCACAACGGTCGTTCCCATATCACCTCTTCCCCCCTCTCAGAGCTCCCACGCCCTAAGATGAGGTTAGGGCACCATGACGACACCCGTCAACACCTGCCATTACCGTCCTTCAACCGGGAACGTCCATGACCTACAAGGAGCAGGAAAGGTTTGCAGAAGACCTCTTAGAGCGCGGGGCGAGCCTCGAGGAGTGGCTGAAAGCTCTGGAGGACTACCCCTACTCTCCTTACACCTGGTTGCGGGCGGCGAAGGACTCCCGCACCCCCCCCGAGGTCCTGGTGAGCTCCTCGCCCACCCCTGGCACCTCGTCCCCGAAGAGGCGGCGAAGACCTGGCGGGGCACCCGGAGGCCACGGACGAACACCTCGCGGCCCTGGTGGACCAGGTGTTCGCTTCAAAAAAAACCCTTCACCTCATCCTTGAAGGACACCTTGGCGGCCACGCTGAGGCAACGGGCTGGGGATAAAAACCCGGAGTGGTTTAAGGAGGTACTCCTCTACGACCTTTCGAAGCTATAAGTACCCCCCGGGCGCGCCCCGCGTGTGACCGCGGCTCCGGTGAGCCCCAAGGGTTTTCCGCAAACGGGGGGGTCTTCCGCAAGGCCGTTTGCGGAAAACCGGTAGCGTTGCGAATCTTGTGTAAGCCCGCCTAAGCGAAAGGGGGTACCTGTGAGAGAGACAGGAGGTACCCCATGCACGACTTTAGCATTGACCGGAGCTGGCTGGATGAAGTCGTCAGGGAAGCCAGACTGGGCTTGCCTTGCAAAGGTCAGGAGGACGGGTGTATATCTCTCTCCTGATGGGCAAGCGAGGCTTCCTTCGCAGGGAGGCAAGCCCCAAGGAGGTCCTGGAACACTGCCTGCGCCTGGCCCGGGAGGTGGCCCCACCCACCCCCAAGGGCAAGCGGGGCCGCCCCTGGCGCTACAGCCACGCCCTTTACCTGGCCCTCCTTCTCTACAAGGTACGCTTCGCGTGACCCGCGCCTTCTTCCGCCTCACCTACCGCAAGACGGAGGCCTCTCTCCAAGACCTGATGGAGGGGCCCTTCCCCTCCCACCAGTCCCTGGCCCGCTACGCCGTGCACCACCTGGACCCCAGACTCCTTGAGGCCCTCCTGGAGAGGCTTTCCCGGGAACTGGAGGCCCACCTGGCCTCCTTGTCTTCCCCTGAAGGGGATGGCCCTCCAGAGGGTGGAAGCGAGGAAGGGCAGGAGCCGGGACGTCCCCAGGCCTCTTCCCCGGGAGCCCCTCCCGGGGCGCCTT
>BBBN01000270.1 GCA_001311585.1 Thermus sp. JCM 17653 | reverse complement strand
TGTGGGAAGGTTAGATTTTGACAAAGTGATATCGCATGTGATAGCGTAAAGGAGGTAGGGTTGAGCAGGAAGCGTAAGTTGTTAGAGAAGCTCAAGGCCCTACCCCCGGAGATGTCCTATGAAGAGGTGGAGCGCGTCCTCGGCTGGTTTGGCTTCTCCTGTGTACGCTCTGGAGGGAGCCACCACCAGTTCCGGCACCCGAGTGGCCGGATGCTTACGGTGCCTAAGAGGGGAGGCCAAGTGGTGACGCGCACCTACCTCAAACAGGTAATTAGCGCCTTGGAGGACGTTACGGGTAAGGACCTTGGGGAACTTCTAGAGGAGGTGTGATGCGGGAGCGGAAGCCTTTGGACTACTACCTGAGCCTGAAGTACCCCGTGCTCCTGGTGGCGGAGCCGGAGGGGGGTTACACCGCCCTCCACCCGGACCTCGAGGGGTGCGTGTCCGTGGGCGAGACCCCGGAGGAGGCCCTGGCTAACCTGGAGGAGGCCCGTAGGCTCTGGCTAGAAACCGCTTACGAACACGGGGACGAGATCCCCCTTCCGTCCACGGAGCGGGAGTACAGCGGGCGCGTTCTGGTGCGCATGCCTAAGAGCCTCCACCGCCGCCTGGACGAGGAGGCAAAGGCTGAGGGGGTGAGCCTGAACCAGTACATCGTGAGCTTGCTTGCGGAGAGGTCCTCTCTCCGTGCCCTAAAACGTGAGTTGACGCGGACTGGGAGAGCGGCCGAGGCTCCTGACTCCTGGGAGTGGGGCACATCCTCCGGGGGTGGGATCTGGACAGGGGTCCTCGCCTAGGGCAGGCCAGGTGGGCTAACCCTTTGTGCGCGCCACAGGTAGGGATATGCTAAAAGGAACGGACTTCAACGCCTACTTCCGGGAGTCCATGAAGGACCCGGAGGCCCGGCGGCTTTACCGGGAGGTCCTGGACGAGGAGCTCTCCTGGCTTCTCAGCTACCTGAGGGAGGAGAGGGGGCTTTCCCAGAAGGAGGTGGCCGAGCGCCTTGGCCTCTCCCGTAGCCGGGTGAGCCAGCTGGAGACCTCCGCGGGCCTCTCCATGACCCTGGAGAGCCTGGCCCGCTACGCCCAGGCCCTGGGGCTTTCCCTAAGGCTGGAGTTCGCTGACGAGAGGGGGGAGGTCCTGGCCCGCTTCTCCCTCGCGGCGGACGAGCCCGTGGTGGAGACGGCCAAGCCCGCTTGGGAAAACGCCGGATTTGGCCCGGAGCCTGCTTTCGGCAAGGCCTCCTGGGCTTCTTGGGCCGCCTAGAGCATGGAAAACAAATCGGAAACCATCCGCAGGCTTTACCGGGAAGGGAAGAGCGTCTCCGAGATCGCCAAGGCCCTGGGGCTGAGCTACCAGAGGGTCTACAACACCCTGAAGCGCTCGGGGCTCCTCAAGCCCAAGGGACGGGGGCCCTCGCCTTCTGGGGAGCCCGATCCCGAGGCCTACGTCAAGTTCATCCAGGGCCTGGAGATCCGGTCCGTGGAGATGACGGAGGCCCACGCGAAGCTGGAGCGCTCTCCCAAGGGGAAGCTCTCCTTCCGCATGGGCCTCGAGGCCTTCGGCCCCGAGCCGAGGGAGGGGGGCTTCTCCGCCGGGCTCGCCTTGAGCCTGGACTTCCAGGACGAGGAGGGGCCCTTCGGTTTTCTGCGGCTCAGGGTGAGGGCCGGCTACACGACGCCCCTCTTCCCGGACGAGCCCCTCTTCCGCGCCTTTAGGGAGCGAAACCTGATCGTGCACCTCTGGCCCTACCTGAGGCTCTACGTGGACTTCCTGACGGCGCAGATGGGGCTTCCCCGCCTGGTCCTGCCCGCCTGGAAGGTCTAGGAGGGGTCGCCTGCCGCCCTCTTGGGCCGTTTTGGGGCTTAAGCTTTGAGGTATGGCGCTCAGCAACCGGGAGATCGTGGGCAAGGGCCTGGACCTCCTTCGGTCCGGGCTGAGGCCTTTCGTGGAGCGGGAGTACCGACGGGTCTACGGCGAGGAATGGGTCAGGGAGGCGGGGGAGGTGCTTAAGGGGGACCGGGCTTCCCTGCAAGACCCCGATGCCCAGGCCCTCCTCAAGCTCATGGACTACCGCTGGGCCGAGGTTTTTGACGAGAAGCTCGGGCGCTGGGGCCGGACCCTGGTGAAGGAGCTTCTGGAGTTCCGCAACCGCTGGGCCCACCAAGCGCCTTCTCCTTTGAGGACGCCCACCGGGCCCTGGACAGCATGACCCGCCTCCTGGAGATGATCGCCGCCGAGGAGGCCCAGGAGACGGCCCGCATGGCCCGGGAGCTCCTCAGGCGCCGTTTTGAGGAGGAGGCGAAGCGGGAGGCGGAGCGGGCGGTCAAGCAGTCTCCCGCCGCCCTTTCCCAGGGCCTCAAGCCCTGGCGTGAGGTGGTCACGCCGCACCCCGACGTGGCCTCGGGGCGGTACAGCGAGGCGGAGTTCGCCGCCGACCTGGCCCAGGTTCACCGGGGCGAGGCCGGGGAGGAGTACCAGGACCCCCTGGAGTTCTTCCGCCGCACCCACCTCACCACGGGGCTCAAGCGCCTCCTCCTCAACGCCCTGAAGCGCCTGGCGGGGGAGGGGGGAGACCCGGTGGTGGAGCTCCAAACCCCCTTCGGCGGCGGCAAGACCCACTCCATGTTGGCCCTCTACCACCTCTTCGGGGGGACGGTGGACCCCAGGGAGGTGCCGGGCCTCGAGGACCTCCTGGCCCAGGCGGGGGTGGACCGGGTGCCGGCGGCGCGGCGGGCAGTCTTCGTG
>BBBN01000269.1 GCA_001311585.1 Thermus sp. JCM 17653 | reverse complement strand
GGCCGAGGACCGCAAGCCCCCAGAGAGCCCCTCTACCCCCTGGAGGACCTCTACGGCCTGGTCTCCCCGGACGGAAGCCGCCCCTACGACCTTAGGGAGGTGATCGCCCGGATCGCCGACGGCTCGGAGTTTTTGGAGTACAAGGGGGGGTACGGGGAGACCCTGGTCACGGGCTTCGCCCGCATCGGGGGGTACCCGGTGGGCATCGTGGGCAACCAGCGCCTCGTCCTGAAGAAAAAGGGGCGGATTGAGGTGGGCGGGGTCATCTACGCGAGGCGGCGGACAAGGCGGCCCGGTTCGTCCTCGAGGTCAACCAGATGGGAATCCCTCTCCTCTTCCTCCAGGACGTCACAGGCTTCATGGTGGGGAAGGAGTCGGAGCAGGCGGGGATCATAAGGCGGGGAGCGAAGCTGGTGAACGCCGTCTCCAACTCGGTGGTGCCCAAGATCACCCTGATCCTCGGGGGGTCCTTCGGGGCGGGGAACTACGCCCTTTCGGGCAAGGCCTACGCCCCCCGCTTCCTCTTCGCCTGGCCCAGCGCCAAGTACGCCGTGATGGGCGGGGCCCAGGCGGCGAAGACCCTTTTGGAGCTGGAGGTGGAGAAGCTAAAGCGCCAAGGCCAGGAGCCCTCGGACGAGGAGCTAAGGGAGCTTTACGAGCGCATCAAGGGCCGCTACGAGGAGACCCTGGACCCCCGGTACGCCGCCGCGAGGCTCTGGGTGGACGGGGTGATCTTCCCCCACGAGACGCGGAAGTGGCTCATCAAGCCCTCGAGGCCTGCGCCTTGAACCCCGAGCGGGAGCCCTTCCGGGTGGGGGTCTTCCAGGTGTAGGGGGAAAAGGTGGCCGAGGCCAAGTGGGTGGAGTGCCCCAGGGACGCCTGGCAGGGGTTTTCCCGCTTCATCCCCACCCAGGAGAAGGTGGCCTTCCTAAAAAGGCTTCTGGAGGCGGGCTTCCGCCACCTGGACCTCACGAGCTTCGTCTCCCCCAAGTGGGTGCCCCAGATGGCGGACGCCGAGGAGGTGCTTAAGGCCCTTCCCCCTCCGGAAGGGCGCACCTACCTCGCCATCGTGGCCAACGAAAAGGGCCTGGAAAGGGCCCTTTCCGCCCCCAACCTCACCCACGTGGGCTACCCCTTCTCCCTTTCCGAGACCTTCCAGCGCAAAAACACCAACCGCTCCCTGGAGGAGTCCTGGCCTCTGGTGGAGGCATGGTGGAAAGGACCCAGGGGAGGCTCGGCCTCGTGGTCTACCTCTCCATGGCCTTCGGCAACCCCTACGGGGACCCCTGGAGCGTGGAGGCTGTCCTCGAGGCCCTCGCCAGGCTCAAGGCCCTCGGCGTGCGGGAGATCGCCCTCGCCGACACCTACGGGGTGGCGGACGCAAGGCGCATCCTCGAGGTCCTGAAGGCCGCCGTGGAACGCTTTGGCCCCGAGGGCTTAGGGGCCCACCTCCACGCCAGGCCCGAGGGGGTGCTAAAAAAAGGTGGAGGCGGTCTTGGAGGCCGGGATCGCCTGGCTGGAAGGGGCCTGGCCGGGGTGGGGGGGTGTCCCTTCGCCGGGGACGAGCTGGTGGGCAACCTCCCCACCGAGGTGGTCCTCCCCTATCTGGAGAGGAAGGGCTTGGCCACGGGGGTGGACCTAAGCCGCCTCCCTCAGCTGGCGGAGGAGGCGGCGAAGCTTAGGGCCTTTACGCCTAGGCCGCCCGCTTGAGGTAGATCCCGGGGTCCGTGGGGTTGGCGATGGCGTTCACCCGCTGGAGCACCTCCTCCGTGGGGTAGCCCAGGAGGGCGGTGAGCTCCCCCGGGGAGACCACGGCCTCGTAGAATCTCCGAGCCCCCCGTTCCAGGAGCAGGCCCACCAGCTCGGAAAGGGCCTCCTCCCCCCCGGGGAAGGCGGGCCCGAAGGCGTCGGGCACCAGGAGGTCCCTTTTGCCTCCATGGAGGAGGAGGGCGTAGCGGGCCTTATCCCTGCGGTCCTGCCAGTCGGTGATGAGGTAGACCTTGGTCTCGGAAAGCTTCACCCCGCCCAGGGCCGCCTTCAGGGCCTCGAGGCTCACCCGGGGCGCGGCGCGCATGCCCACGCGTTCCATGCCTCCATCTTATTCCCCCGCGGTAGGGGCAAAACTCCCCAGGAGCTTCCGGGCGTAGATCACCTGCCCGGCGTGGTGCTGGGCGTGCTCCACCAGGTGGTGGAGGACGTGGGCCCGGGGGGCTTCCACCCCCTGGCTCCCCACGAGGACGGGCTTCCCCAGGTCCTCCTCCTTGAGCTCCCGGAGCGGGAAGGAGGGCCTCCCAGGCCTCGTGGAAGCGGGCCACCACCGCATCCTTGGGCTCCGGCTCGCCCAAAAGCTCCCACTCCCTCCCCTTCCTGGCCCACTCGGGGAGGCGGAGGGGGAGGGCGTAGGAGCCGAGGCGCAGGGAGCTCCCCGCGATGTGGCGCACCAGGCCGCCGATGGGGTTCACCCCCTCCCCGGGCCGCCACCAAAAACCTTCCTGGGGGAGGTCAAAGGCCCACCTTTCCAGGTGCAGGGACACCTCCTTCAGGCCCTGGATCCAGGCCGAGACCGCCGGGGGCACCCCCGGCACCAGGGGCTCCAGAAAGGGCGCGGGCATACTCCCATGCTAACCCAACCCCTAGACTGGGTAAGGATGGAAGGCCTGATCCTCCTCCTCGCCCTCCTGCCCCTCCCCTTCCTCCTTCGGCGGAGGTCCGCCAGGGCCTGCCCCGCCTGCGGCCTCCCCCGGGCCTTGG
>BBBN01000268.1 GCA_001311585.1 Thermus sp. JCM 17653 | reverse complement strand
AGGCGGGAGCTACGGGAGGAGTTCGCCCGGCGAAAAGCCTAGCGGGCCCGGGCCACCGCCTCCCGGAAGGCCTCCACCGCCCGGTCCACCTCTTCCTCCGTGGTGAAGCGGCCCAGGGAAAAGCGCAGGGAGGCCTTGGCCTCCTTGGGGGAGCGGCCGATGGCGAGAAGCACGTGGGAGGGCTCGAGGCTCCCCGCCGAGCAAGCCGACCCCGAGGAGACCGCCACCCCCAGGAGGTCCATGGCCAGGAGCAGGGCCTCCCCGTCGGCCCCCTTTACCGTGACGTTCACCAGCTTGGGGAGCCTCCTTTCGGGGTGGCCGTTGAGCTCCACCCCCTCCACGGCCAAGAGGCCGGCCTCGAGGCGCTTGCGCAAGCCGAGGAGCCGGGAGGTCTCCCCAGGAAGGAGCCGCAAGGCCTTCTCCAGGGCCACCGCCAGACCGTGGGCCAGGACGGGGCTCTGGGTGCCCCCCCGCCTTCCCCCTCCTGCTTGCCCGGAACCAGGGGAAAAAGCTCCACCCCGTGGCGCACCACGAGGGCCCCAATACCCTTAGGCCCATAGAACTTGTGGGCGCTTAAGGAGAGGAGGTCCGCCCCCACCTCTTCCACGGAAAAAGGCACCTGGCCCACGGCCTGCACGGCGTCCGTGTGGAAGAGGGCCCCGTGGGCGTGGGCCACCTGGGCGATCTCCTTCACCGGGTAAAGGGTGCCGAGCTCGTTGTTGGCGGCCATGACGCTTACCAAAAAGGTGTCCTCCCGCAGGGCCTCTTCCACCTGCTCCGGGTAGACGAGGCCGTGGCGGTCAGGCCGGAGGCGGGTCACAGAAAAGCCCAGCCGCTCCAGGAGCCTCAAGGCCCCCAGGACGGCGGAGTGCTCCACCCCGGTGCTCACCACGTGGCCCCGGCCCCGGGCCAGGGCCACCCCCAGGAGGGCCAAAGCGTCGGCCTCGGAACCCGAGGCGGTGAAGACCACCTCCCGGGGCCTTGCCCCCAGGAGGGCGGCCACCTTTTCCCGGGCGCTTTCCAGGACCTTCCGGGCCTCCTGGCCGAAGCGGTGGATGCTGGAGGGGTTGCCGAAGACCCCCTCCACCTCCCGCATGGCCTCCCGCACCTCGGGGTCCAGGGGGGTGGTGGCGGCGTAGTCCAGGTAAACCCTCAACTGGCCTCCAGTTGGATGAGGCGCTTGGCCTCCAGAAGCCTCCGCTCCTGGATGAGGTCCTGGAGGGTGGTGCCCCCCAGGACCTGGCGCATGGCCAGGTCCACCCGCTTCCAGAGGAGCTCCGTGGAGCACTGGCCCACCTTGGCGCAGGACTCGGGGTCCTCGATGCAGGAAACCGGGGCCAGGCTCCCCTCCAGGGCCTCCACCACCTCCAAGGCGGTCACCCGCTCGGGAGCGCGGGCCAGCCGGTACCCGCCCTTAGCCCCCCGGACGGAGCGGATGAAGCCCGCCCGGCGGAGCTGGGCGGCGATCTGCTCCAGGTAGTGCTGGCTGATGCCCTGGGCCTCGGCCACCTCCTTCAGGGGAACGGCCTCGGGAGCGCGGAGGCCGATCTCCACCAGGGCGCGAAGCCCGTATTGGGCCTTGGTGGATACCCACATGGCCCCATTATACCCCTATTTCCCACCCGAAAATCCCGTTTTTAGCAGGGCGAGGCCGAAGAGGAGGGCCTGGAAGAGGACCACGCTGGCCCCGCTGGGCCAGTCCAGGAGGAAGGAGAGGAAAAGCCCCCCGAAGGTGGAAAAGAGGGCCAGGAGGAGGGAAAGGAGGGTCATCTGGGCGAAGGTGCGGGAGAGAAGCCTGGCCGCCGCCCCGGGGATGACCAAAAAGGCCGCCACCAGGAGAATCCCCACCACCTTCACCGCCAGCACCAGGCTCACCGCCAAGAACCCCGAGAGGAGGTAGTCGTGGAGCGCCACGGGCACCCGATCGGAAAGGGCCAGCTCCCGGTCCAAGGTGGCGTAGGCCAAGGCCCCCAGAGGGGCAGGAGGAAAAGGGCCAGGAGGGCCATCAAGCCCACCGCCAGGAGGTCGGCGGGCCCCACGGCCAGAAGGGAGCCGAAGAGGTAGCCCATGGCGTCCCCCACATACCCCTTGGCCTTGGCGAGAAAGACGGCCCCCAGGGCCACGGACAGGGCGAAAAAGACCCCGATGGCCGTGTCCTCAGAAAGCTCGGTGCGCTCCTTGACCCAGGTGATGGCCAGGGCCACCAGGAAGGTGAAGGGCAGGGCAAACCAGAGGGGTTCCCCCCGGAGGAAAAGCCCCAGGGCCACCCCGGCGAAGGCGGCGTGGGCCAGGCCGTCTCCCAGGAAGGAGAGGCGCCTTTGCACCACAAAGGGGGAGGCGAGGCCCGAGAGGAGGGCCACCAGGAGGCCCGCCACGAGGGCCCGCTGGAAGAAGGGATAGCCCAGAGCCTCAAGCACGGCCACCCTCCACGAAAAGGCCGTGGGCGTGGCCCACGTGGCCAAAGGCCTGGCGCAGGCACTCCTCGGAAAGGGCCCTTTCGGGGGGGCCGAAGCCCACCACCCGGCGGTTTAAGACCAGGACGTGGGTGGCGTGGTGGGCCGCCTCCCAGTCATGGGTGATCATGAGGACCGTGGCCCCAGACTCCCTCTGGTAGGCCTCGAGGTAGCGGTAGAGGTCCTCCTCCCCCACCCGGTCCACCCCGGTGGCGGGCTCGTCCAGGAGGAGAAGCCGGGGCCTGCGGATCAGGCCCGGGCCAGGTAGACCCGCTGGAGCTGCCCCCCGGAGAGCCGCCCTAAAGG
>BBBN01000267.1 GCA_001311585.1 Thermus sp. JCM 17653 | reverse complement strand
CTGGGCCTTGCGGGCGGGAGTGGGCCTCGAGGGCGGCTTCCGCTTCGGGGTGGGGGCGGGGCTTGACCTGGAGGCCCTGGCCCTGGACCTCGCCCTCACCACCCACCAGGCGCCTTGGTGGGGGGCACGGTTTACGGCGTCGCTTGGCGGTGAACTTCTAGGAGGTGGTCTCGTGAAGCGCCTGTTCTTCCTGGCAAGCCTTTCCCTGGTCCTTGCGGCCTGCAGCGGCCATACGGTCCACCAGGTGGAGGTGGACCTTCTGAGCTTCGTTCCCGAGGAAGCCGCACCGGCACCTTGAGCCTCACCCAGGCCGAGGTGCGCCTGCCCGACGACCCGGCCGGGCAGGAAATCCCCGTGCCGGGGGCGGAGCCCTGGAGGAGGGCCGGATCGCCGTGCGGGTCCATCTGGAAAACACGGGCACCCTCCCGGCGCAGCTCGCCCTCGAGGTCCGGGCCGGCCCCCAGAGCGACACCGACCTCTACGACGGCACCGGCGGCGACTTCCAAGTAAGGCAAGCTTCCCTAAACCTCCTCTCCGGGGAAAGCGGGCCCCTGGAGGTCAACGTGAACCTCCAGCCCGGCGACCCCCTCTACGACCTCATCAAGACCGGGGCCTTCCGCTGGGGGCCCGGGTCCAGGTGAGTAGGGGCGACCAGGTGCGCTACACCTTGGACCAGGCGGAGGTGGTCCTGCGCCTTAGGCTCTTCAACCTGATCCCGAACCCCTAGCGGTCGGCGAAGAGGTAGAGGGCCTCCATCAAGGCCTCGGGGTAGTCCCGGGGCCTAAGGCCTTTCTTCTCCAGGCGGAAGCCGGGCGGGTACTGCGTGAGCTCCACCCGGTAGGGAAGCCCTTTGAGGCCGCGGGCGTCGTAGTCCAGGGGGTAGCGGGGGAAGACCACCTCCAGGTGGGTGAGGCCTTCCGTGATGGACACCACCCCCTTCCTCTCCGCCACCAGGCGGAGCCGGGCGAGGGCCACGAAGTTCTCCGCCTCCTCGGGAAGAGGCCCGTAGCGCTCCTTGAGCTCCCGCACCAGGCGGGAAACCTCGGCCAGGCTCTTCGCCTCGGCGAAGCGGCTGTAGTAGCGGCTCCTGGCCTCGAGGCTCCCCACGTACTCCGCGGGCAGGCGGGCGGAAAGGGCCAGGTCCAAGGTGACGTGCCGCCGCTCCTTCTGGGCCTCTCCCTTGAGCCTGCGGATGGCCTCCTCCAGAAGCTCGGTGTAGACCTCGAGGGAAAGCGCCGGATGTGCCGTGCTGCTCCGGCCCCAAAAGGTTCCCCACGCCCCGGATCTCCATGTCCCGCTCCGCCAACAGGTGGCCCGAACCCAGGTCGGAGAGGTCGGCGATGGCGGCGAGGCGCTTCTCCGCGGCCTCGGTGAGGCGGGGCGGGTGGAAGAGGTAGGCGTAGGCCTCCAGGTCCTTCCGCCCCACCCGGCCCCGGAGCTGGTACAAGGTGGCGAGGCCCAGCCGGTCCGCCCGCTCTATGAGGATGGTGTTGGCCTCGGGCACGTCCAGGCCCGCCTCAATGATGGTGGTGGCGAGGAGGACGTCGTAGGCCCCCTCGGCGAAGAGGAGCATGGCCTCCTCAATGAGGCCCTCGGGCATCTGGCCGTGGACCACCCCGATGCGGGCCTCGGGGACGAGCCCTTCCAGGAAGCGCCGCCTGGCCTCTATGGAGGCCACCCGGTCGTGGACGTAGAAGACCTTGCCCCCACGCTCCAGCTCAAGGAGGATGGCCTCCCGCACGAGAAGAGGGTCAAAGGGAGCGAGGAAGGTCCGGATGGGCTTGCGGCCCGGGGGCGGGGTCTGGATGCTGGAGAGGTCCTTCAGGCCCACCAGGGCGGAGTAGAGGGTGCGGGGGATGGGGGTGGCGGAGAGGTAGAGGGTGTCCACCTCCGCCTTGAGCTCCCGGATCCGCTCCTTCTGGGCCACGCCGAAGCGGTGCTCCTCGTCCACGATGAGGAGGCCGAGGTCCTTAAAGCGCACGTCCGGCTGAAGAAGGCGGTGGGTGCCGATGACGAGGTCCACGGTGCCCTCGGCAAGGCCCTTCAAGATGGCCTCCTCCTCCTTGGGTGGGGTGAAGCGGGAGAGGACCTCCACCCTCACGGGAAGCCCCTGGAAGCGCTCCCGAAAGGTCTTCCCGTGCTGCTCGGCGAGGAGGGTGGTGGGCACGAGGAAGGCCACCTGGGCCCCGTGCCCCACCACCCGGTGGGCGGCCCTTAAGGCCACCTCCGTCTTGCCGAAGCCCACGTCCCCCGAGACCAGGCGGTCCATGGGGTGGGGGCTTTCCAGGTCGCGGAGGACCTCCTCCAAGGCCCGCTTCTGGTCGGGGGTGAGCTCGTAGGGAAAGCCCTTCTCCACCAGGGGGTCCCACTCGGGCAAAGGGGGAAAGGCCCGGCCCGGGGTGGCCTTGCGCTTGGCCTGGAGGACGAGGAGGCGCCCCGCCAGCTCCTCCACGTCCTTACGGGCCCTTTCCTTGGCCCGCTGCCACTCCCCCTTGCCCAGGGAGGAAAGCTCCGGGGGGTCATCGGTGGTCCCAGGGTGGCGCTTGAGGAGGGGAAGCTGCTCCACGGGAGGTAGAGCCTCCCCTCCCCCTTGTAGCGTAGGACCAGGTAGTCCCGCTTGACCCCCAAAACCTCCCGGGTCTCGAGGCCCAGGTACTGGCCAATGCCGTGCTCCGGTGGATGAGGTAGTCTCCCGGGGAAAGGGCTCCAGGATCGGAAAGCCCCTCCCCCACCCGGACCCGCGCCCCGCACCCCCCCCGGTGG
>BBBN01000266.1 GCA_001311585.1 Thermus sp. JCM 17653 | reverse complement strand
AGCTCCGCCCCCCGCTCGTAGGCCCTGGCCGCCTCCGGGTAACGGCCCAGGCGCTCCAGGACCGCCCCTTAAGCCCCTCCCCCCGCCAGGCCAGGAAGGCGGGGAGGCCCTCCTTCAAGGTGGCCAGGGCCTCCTCCAAGCGGCCCAGGTAGAAGAGGGCCTGGGCCTGGTGGTAGCGGGCCCTGGGGTCCTCCGTGGGCAGAAAGAGGGGAAGGACCTCCCGCTCGGGCCGCCCCTCCAGGGCGAGGAGCTCCCCGAGGAGGGCCCGGTACCGGGGGTCATACTCCAGCCCCCCCAGCTCGTAAGCCTCCTCCAGGGCCGGTGGGCCTTTTCCAGGCCCTCTGCCCCGTAGAGGCTATGGACCTCGGCGAGGAGCAAAAGGGCCTCCTTGGCCTCCTCCTTCCGCCCGAAGAGGGCCTTGCGGGTAAGGAGCTCAATGGCGGTGTCGTAATCCCCCTGGTGCAGGGCCTCGAGGACCCCCCTCATCGCCGCTAGAGGATACCACACCCCTCAATCCTCTCACCCGCCAGGCGCTACCATAGGGCAAGGGAGGTAGATGTTGCCGCAGCGAATCAACCCCTTCACCCTTGTCTTTTTGCTCCTTCTAGGCTACCTGGCCTACACCGCCTTCACCGGGCCCCCGGCCCCCACCCTTTCCTACACCGGCTTCCGGGAACTGGTGCGCCAGGGCAGGGTGGCGGAAGTTACCCTGGAGGAAACCCGCATCCTGGGTCTCCTCAAGGAACCCGAGCGCTTCCCCACCCCCCAGGGGGGAAGCCAGGTAGCGAGGCGCTTCCAGGTGCCCTTACCCCCGGCCCAGGTCCAGGACCCCGAGCTCCTGCGCTTCCTGGAAACCAACGGGGTCAAAGTGGTCACCAAGCCCCCCTCCTTCTGGCCCCAGCTCCTCCTCTACGTGGGACCCACCCTCCTCCTCATCCTTTTCTTCTGGTTCTTCTTCATGCGGGCTCAAGGGGGTGCGGGCCAGGTGATGCAGTTCGGCCAGAGCCGGGCCCGCCTCTACGGCAAGGAGAAGCGGGTCAGCACCACCTTCAAGGACGTGGCCGGCCACGAGGAGGCCAAGCGGGAGCTCATGGAGGTGGTGGACTTCCTCAAGAACCCCAAGAAGTACCTGGAGCTCGGGGCCGAGATCCCCAAGGGGGTGCTCCTGGTGGGCCCCCCCGGCACGGGGAAGACCCTCCTGGCCCGGGCCGTGGCCGGGGAAGCAGGGGTGCCCTTCTTCTCCGTCTCCGCCAGCGAGTTCATGGAGATGTTCGTGGGGGTGGGGGCGAGCCGGGTGCGGAGCCTCTTTGAGGACGCCCGCAGGAACGCCCCGAGCATCATCTTCATCGACGAGCTGGACTCCATCGGCCGCAAGCGGGGGGCGGGCATCGGGGGCGGCCACGACGAGAGGGAGCAGACCCTGAACCAGATCCTCTCGGAGATGGACGGGTTTGAGAAGGACACCTCCGTCATCGTCCTCGCCGCCACCAACCGTCCCGACATCCTGGACCCCGCCCTCCTCCGGCCCGGGCGCTTTGACCGCCAGGTGGTGGTGGGCCTCCCCTCCTTGGAGGAGCGCAAGGAGATCCTCCTGGTGCACATGCGCAACAAACCCATGGCCGAAGACGTGGACGCCTGGAGCTCGCCCACCTCACCCCCGGCTTCTCCGGGGCGGACCTCAAGAACCTGGTGAACGAGGCCGCCCTCCTCGCCGCCCGGGACGGGGAAAAGAGGATCCGCAAGGAGCACTTCCTAAAGGCCCTGGACAAGATCGTCCTGGGCCTGGAGCGCCCCGCCCTGAAGCTCTCCGAGGAGGAGCGCCGGGCCGTGGCCTACCACGAGGCGGGGCACGCCGTGGTGGGGGAGGTCCTGCCCCACGCCGACAAGACGGAGAAGGTCTCCATCGTCCCCCGGGGGATGGCCCTGGGGGCCCGCTGGAGCAAGCCCGAGGAAAGTCCTGGTCTCCCGGGAACACCTCATGGACGAGCTTTCCGTCCTCATGGCGGGCCGGGTAGCGGAGGAACTCTTCACCGGCACCGTGACCACGGGGGCCCAGGACGACTTCAAGCGGGCCACGGGGATCGCCAAGCGCATGGTCCTGGACTGGGGCATGGGGGAACACTTCAAGAACATCGCCTGGGGCTCGGACTCGGGGCCCATCTTCCTGGGTGAGGAGATCGCCAAGAAAAAGGACCACTCCGAGGAAACCGCCCGCCTCATCGACGAGGACATCCGGAAGATCCTGGACGAGGCCTACGCCAAAGCCCGCCAGGTCCTCCTGGAGCACGCCGAGGCCATGCACCGGATCGCCGAGGAACTCCTCCGGGAAGAGACCATCCCGGGGGAGAGGGTCCGGGCCATCCTGAAGGAGACCATCCCCGTGGAACGGAGCCAAGAAAGCTAAGTGCCCGCACTTTGGTTTCGCAACATGAGGTGCCCGAACTAAGGCTGGGGAAAAGCTTTTTGGGGCCCCCGCCCTGGCTTACGCCGCGGCGGGGTACTTAGCAAAGCCCAGGCAAGAGAGCCCGGGCCTCTTCCAACTCGGCCCGCTTCCTCTCCTCGCCCCAGCCCAAGAGGGGCGCCATGAGCTCCACTACCCTAGGAAGGGCCTCTTGGGCCTTCTCCCGGTCCAGAAAGGCAAGGCCCGTCCTCCGGGCCAACACGTCCAGGGGCTTCCTCGCAAGCTCCCGCCGCACCGCCCACACCACCTCCCCCTCCAGGTAGGAAAGCCCGGGGAGGAGGGGCCTCTCCCCCAGGACCAGGACCTCGGGG
>BBBN01000265.1 GCA_001311585.1 Thermus sp. JCM 17653 | reverse complement strand
CTCTTCTCCAGCTCCTTTACAAGCTAGCCCTGACGGGCTGACCCTGGGTCTCGTTGGAGAAGACGGTGGCCCCCTTTGCAAGCTACGTCCTGCGGGCGTGACCCATGAGCTCCGCCTTCCACTTCGTCACGGGCGAAGCCCGTAGCTTGCCGATGGTGTTGGGGTGGACGTTGTAGATGCGGGCGAGTTCCACCAGGCTCTTCTCCCCCTTGACGGCTTCCAGAGCGGCTTGAGTCACGCCGAAGGCGTAGGTTCGCCCTTAACCTGTGGGGGTACCGCTTTGGGCTTCTTCATCCTGACCTCCCAGATGAGGTCATCCTGCATCAAAATCGGCGTCTAGTCTAGGGGGTCCATATCCGCTGGGTAGCAACTTGGGTTAGCTTAACGGCTGACCCGTAGCCGGGTGCGCAAGGTAGCTTCGCTGACCCCGAAGATGGCCGGGGTGGAGCTATGAGGTAGCACACGAAGGAATAAACTGGAGTCATGAAGAGGGGTAAACAAAACAGTGCTACACTGGGCTTCGAGGCCCAGCTCTGGGCGGCCGCTAACGCCCTGCGCGGCTCCATGGACGCCGCCGAGTATAAGCATGTCGTGCTGGGGCTTATCTTCCTCAAGTACATCTCCGACGCTTTTGAGGCCCACCGCGCTCGCCTCGAGGCCGAGCGCCACCTGGGTGCCGACCCCGAGGACCCTGACGAATACCGAGCGGAGGGAATCTTCTGGGTGCCACCCGAGGCCCGCTGGTCGGAGCTCCAGAAGAACGCCCGCCAGCCCACGATCGGCCAGCTCGTGGACGAGGCCATGGTCGCTGTGGAGCGCGACAACCCCTCCCTCGAGGGGGTGCTGCCCAAGGATTACGCCCGCCTCGCCCTGGACAAGCAGCGTCTGGGCCAGCTCATCGATCTTGTCTCCAACATCCACCTAGCGGAGGCGACAACCACGCCCGGGACATCCTCGGGCGGGTCTACGAGTACTTCCTCGGCCAGTTCGCAAGCAAAGAGGGGAAGAAGGGCGGCGAGTTCTACACCCCCCGCTGCATCGTCAAGCTCCTGGTCGAGATGCTCCAGCCGTACAAAGGGCGGGTCTACGACCCTGCTGTGGCTCGGGCGGGATGTTCGTCCAGTCGGAGGCGTTCATCGAGGCCCACGGCGGCCGTATCGGGGATATCTCCATTTACGGCCAGGAGCTGAACTACACCACCTGGCGCCTCTGCAAGATGAACCTCGCCATCCGAGGTATTGACGGCAAGATCGAGCAGGGTGACTCGCTCCGGAACGACCGCTTCCCTGACCTCAAGGCCGACTACATCCTGGCCAATCCTCCCTTCAACATAAAGAGCTGGGGCGGTGAGCATCTACGGGAGGACAAGCGCTGGAAGTACGGGGTGCCGCCCATCGGAAATGCCAACTTCGCCTGGGTCCAGCACATGATACACCACCTCGCACCCACGGGGCTCGCTGGCTTCGTACTCGCCAACGGGTCCATGTCCAGCAACCAGTCCGGCGAGGGTGAGATCCGCAAGAAAATCATCGAGGCGGACCTCGTGGACTGCATAGTGGCCCTACCAGACAAGCTCTTTTACTCCACACAGATCCCGGCCTGCTTGTGGTTTCTGGCGCGGGACAAGAGCGGCCGGCCTCCTGCGGGCCAGAAAAGGCCGCTGCGGGACCGGCGCGGCCAGGTGCTCTTCATCGACGCCCGCAAGATGGGCCGCATGGTGGACCGTGTCCACCGCGAGCTGACCGACGAGGAAATCCAGAAGATTGCCGACACCTACCACGCCTGGCGCGGTAACCCCGACGCTGGCGAGTACCGGGACATTCCCGGCTTCTGCAAGAGCGCTACGCTAGAGGAGATCCGCCGCCACGGCTATGTACTCACCCCCGGCCGGTACGTGGGCGCGCCCGAACAGGAGGAAGACGACGAGCCCTTCGCCGAAAGGATGGCCCGCCTGGCGGCCGAACTCAAGGCCCACCAGGCCGAGGCCTGGCGGCTGGACGAAGCGATCTGGAAGAACCTGAAGGAGCTGGGGTATGGCGAATGAAATACTTCCTACCTGGTTATGGCGAACTGCTAAGTACCCTCCCCTAATGCGCGCATTTGCCGAGGCATATCCCGACCGGACATTTGTGCAGCAGGTTGCTGCACAATTACTCTGGTTCCACAATGTCACCATTCTGACGAAGGTCAAAGACCCCACCGAGCGGGAATGGTACCTGCTGCGCCATCCCCAGGACGGCCCCACCGTGGGTATTCTCTTGTGCAAGGAGAAAAACCGCGTGGTGGTGGAGTACGCCTTGCGGGATATGAGCAAACCCCTTGGCGTGGCGGAATACCGCCTCGCACAGGCATTGCCCGCCGAGCTCCAGAGTGCCCTGCCCTCGGTGGAGGAACTGGAAGCAGAATTGGCGAAGCTGGATGAACGAAATTTGCAGGAGGGAAATTTGCAGGAGGAAGGCTATGGCGGGTGAGTGGCGGAAGGTGCTTTTCGGCGAGATCGCCGAGACACTGCCTGGCAAATACATTCCAGCCTCCGAATATGACCCCGCCGGAGCTTTCATCGTCTATGGCTCGAATTCTGTCATGGGGCGAGCCTCCAAACCGCTCTATGATGGCCCAATCATCGCCTTTGCACGCATAGGCTCCAATTGCGGCGCCACCATGTTCTCTCCGGGTCCTTGCTGGATCAACAACAATGCTGCAGGCATTCGTGCTCGTGATGCCGCGGATACGCGGTTTCTTTACTACTGGATGAAAGCCTTTGATTTTTCGCAAATCAGAGAGGGGAGTGGCCAGCCATACATCAGCCAGCGAACGCTAGAT
>BBBN01000264.1 GCA_001311585.1 Thermus sp. JCM 17653 | reverse complement strand
CCCTCCTCCAGGCGGCCCGCCCCTTCCAAAAGGCGGTGCTCCGCCTGCCCCAAGGAGCTTCGGCCTAAAGGAGGCCTGGGAGAGGCTAAAGGCCCTCCTGAAGGGGCGGGCGGTCTTCCAAAGCCTTCCCTTCACCTGGCCGAGGGGGCGGTGGCCTTCGCCGCCCTTCTGGAGGCCCACCGCCTGGGCCGGGTGCGCCTTTACCAGGAGGCCCCCTTCGCCCCCCTCTACGTGGAGGCCCCGGGCGAACTCCAGGACCTTGACGCAGAAAGGGGCGTGGCCTAGAATGACCCTTGCGTCTGCCGGGGTGGCGGAATTGGTAGACGCGCACGATTCAGGGTCGTGTGCCCGCAAGGGCGTGCGGGTTCAAGTCCCGCCCCCGGCACCAAGGGGCCCCGCGAAGGCGGGGCCTTCTCCACTTGCCTCCTGGGCCCCAGGGGGGCAAACTGGGCCTAAGGCCCTTCCCGGGCCTGGAGGAAGCCCATGAAGGCCTACCTCGGCCTCTACACCGCCAGGCTGGAGACCCCGGCCAGAAGCCTCAAGGAGAAGCGGGCCCTCATCAAGCCGGTCCTGGAACGGCTCAAGGCCCGCTTTCCCGTTTCCGCCGCCAGGCTTTACGGCCTGGACGCCTGGGGCTACGAGGTGGTGGGCTTTAGCCTCCTGGGCAACGACCCCGCCTGGGTGGAGGAAACCCTGCGGGAGGCCGCCCGCTTCCTGGCGCAAAACGGCAGCTTCCGCGTGGCCTGGAGGAGTACCGCCTCGAGGCCTTTGAGCTGGACGGCCTCCTTTAGGGCAGGCGGCGAACCCTGAGGCGCTCCCGCTCCAGCACCGCAAAGGCCCCGAGGAGGGAGGCGCCGTGCTCCCGCAAGGCCCAGACCACCCGGGCCGCCTTCTCCATGAGGGCCAGGCCCTCGAGGCGGAGAAGCAAAACCCCGGAGCACCAACGCCCGCCTGAAAGCGAGTTCCCCAAAGTCCTTATCGGTGGTGAGGAGGAGGGCGCCCTCCCGCTGGGCCAGGGCCACGACCTCGGGATCCTTTCATCCCGGGCCGTTCTTCCGCCACGTAGAACACGGCAAACCCTTCCTCCCGTAACCGATGGAAGCATCCACCCCCTCGTCGGCGAGGAGCTTCACGCGGCCCGATCCGGGTAGAAGTACACCCTCTCCGCCCCCAGAACCTCGGCCGCGTAAAGCAGGGCGGCGCGCAGGCCCTCCGGGGTCAGCCGGGGTAAGGCTTCCAGGATGGCTTCCGGGCTTTCCCCGGCGGCGAGGCGGCGGAAGATCTCCTCCACGGTGATCCGCGTCCCCGCCACCACCGGCTTCTCCCCCATCACCTCGGGGTCTACCCCAATGAGGTCCACCACCTTCACCAGGGTACCCTTACACCCGCTCCACCGCCACCGCCACCGACCCCCCGGTCCCGTGGCAGATGGCGGCGAGGCCCCTTTCCTCCCCCTTCGCCCGGAGGGCGTTGAGGAGCGTGACCAGAATCCGCGCTCCGCTGGCCCCGATGGGGTGGCCCAGGGCCACCGCCCCCCCGAAGACGTTGAGCCTCTCGTAGGGCACCCCTAGGAGGCGGTGGAAGAGGACGTTATTGAGGGCGAAGGCCTCGTTGTTCTCAAAGAGGCCGAAGTCCGAAAGGCGCATCCCCAGCCGGTCCAGAAGCCTCCTGGCCGCGGGGATGGGGCCTCGGGGAAGCGCCAGGGCTCCCCGGCGGCCCAGGCCCCGCCCAACACCTTGGCCATGGGCCTAAGCCGTGGGCCCGCACCGCCTCCTCCGAGGCGAGGAGAAGCGCCGCCGCCCCGTCGGAGATCTGGCTACTGTTCCCCGCGGTGAGGACCCCGTCCTTCTTGAAGGCGGGCCTTAGGCCGCCAAGGACTCCGGGGTGGTCTCGGGCCGGATGCCCTCGTCCCGGTCCACCACCACCGGGCCCTTCTTGCCGGGAAGCTCTATGGGGGCGATCTCCCAGGCGAAGAGGCCCCCTTCCGTGGCCTCGGCCGCCCTCTTGTGGGAAAGGTAGGCGGCCTCGTCTATCTCCTCCCGGGTAACCCCCTGGTCCTGGGCCAGGCGCTCCGCCTGCTCCCCCATGGCCTCCCCGGTGAAGGGGTCGGAAAGCCCGTCCCGGAGGAGGATGTCCTGGAGGCTCTCCGGGGCCCCAGGAGGAACTTGTACCCCCAGCGCGCCCGGTGGGAGAGGTAGAAGCCCGCCTGGCTCATGGACTCCATCCCCCCGGCGAGGACCAGGTGGGCCTCCCCCGTGCGCAGGAACTGGAAGGCGTTCAAGACCGCCATCATCCCCGAGGCGCAGACCATGTCCACCTGGTACCCGTCCACCTCCTTGGGAATGCCCGCCCTTAGGGCGGCCTGCCTGGGCAGAAGCTGCCCGTGCCCGGCCCGTAGGACGTTCCCGAAGACGTAGAGGTCCAAAGCCTTCCCCTCCACCCCCGCCCGCTCCAAGGCGGCCCGCATGGCGTGGGCCCCGAGCTCCACGGGGCTTAGGTCCTTAAGCGCCCCCCCGAACTTGCCGATGGGGGTCCTGGCCGCGGAAACGATGTAGACCTCCTGCATGGGACCATCATACCCCCCATTTGGGGGATGCGCGCCCTGGGGGCGAGGCCTTAAGGTAAATCAGGGAGGTGGCCCCTTTGGCGAAGCGCGGCTTCAGCCTGTTGGAACTCCTCGTGGTCCTGGCCATCCTGGGCGTCTTGGGCGGCCTCGCCTACACGAACTACAGCGCCACCTACCGCCTCCGGGCGGCCGGGGCCGAGCTCAGGACCTTCCTCCTCGCCGCCCGCACCGAGGCCATCCGCAGGGGAACGGGGGTGGCG
>BBBN01000263.1 GCA_001311585.1 Thermus sp. JCM 17653 | reverse complement strand
CTAGGGCGCTTGCCGGGAGGAGGAGGCGGTAGTCCTCCCCCAGGAGGCGGCGGAGAAGGTGGGGGGTCACCAGGCCCACGAAGCCGATGATCCCCGCCTGGGCCACGGCCGCGGCGGTGAGGAGGCTCGCCGCACCCAGAAGAAGGAGCTTGAGGGCCTCGAGGGGAAGCCCCAGGCTCTTCGCCGTCTCCTCCCCGAGCCCTAAGGCGTTCAGCACCCGGCCCAGGAAGAGGAGGGGGGGGAAGGCCAGGGCAAAGAAGAGGGCGAGGACCCGCACCCCCTCCCACCCGGCGAAGGCCAGGTTGCCCAGGGTGTAGGCAAAGACCGCCCGCACCCGGTCGGCGTCCTGCATCATCAGGTAGGTGGTGAGCCCGGTGAGGACGCTCCCCACCACCACCCCGGCGAGGACGAGCTCCCCGGTGCGGGCCACCCCCCCCGCCAGGACCAGGGTGAGGAGGGTGGCCAAGAGGGCCCCCGCGAAGCCGAAGAAGGTGGCGGAGAGGGGGAGGTGCTGGAAGACGGCGTGCTGGGCAAAGGCGGGGGAAAGACCCCCGAGAAGAGCGGCGAAGAGGGTCACGGCGAAGGCCGCCCCCGAGGCGGAGCCCATGAGGTAGGGGTCGGCCAGGGGGTTGCGGAAGAGCCCCTGGAAGGCCGCCCCCGATACCGCCAAGGCCGCCCCCACTAGGACTCCGGCCAGGACCCGGGGAAGCCGGAGCTCGGTGACGATGGGGTTCTCCACCCGCCCGAGGAGGGCCCCCACCACCTCCGCCGGGGAGAGGGAAACGGCCCCCAGGCCCACCCCCAGGACCAGGGCCAGGAGGAGCAGGGCAAGGAGCCAGGCGAAGACCAGGCTCCGCCTCAGGGCCAGGGGAAGGCTTAGGGTCATGGCCTGCCGTGGAAGCAGTCCACCAGGAGCCTCAGGCCCTGGGCCACCCGGGGGCCGGGGCGGGAGAGGAGGCTATCCTCCCCCCGGTGTAGACGCAGATCCGCCCGTTCTGCACGGCCCTCACCCGGTCCCATCCCGGCCGCTTGCGGATGGTCTCCAGGGCGTTCGGTAGGTGGCCACGATGACCTCGGGGTTTTTCTCCACCACGAACTCGGGGCTGATCTTGGGGAAGAGACCAAGCTCCTTGGGCACGATGTTCACCCCCCGGGCCTTACTTATGAGGACGCCGATGAAGCTCTCGGGGCCCACGGTGTAGGGGGTGGGGTCGATCTCGTAGTAGACCCGGGGGCGGGACCTGGCCTTGGCCGCCCGGGCCTCCTCCTGGTAGACCTCCTTCTGGATCTGGGCCACCAGGCGCTCCGCCTCAGCGGGAAGGCCCAAGAGCCTCCCCAGGGTGCGCACCGTCTTGAAGATGTCCTCGTAGGTCTCGGTCTTCACGGCGTAGACCGTGAGCCCGGCCCGCTCCAGGGTCTCGTAGAGCCTCCCGTACTTAGAAACCAAGACCAGGTCGGGCTTGAGGGAGACGATGAGCTCGGGGTTGGGGTTGTAAAGCCTCCCGCCTTGGGAAGCTTCTTCACGCTTTCCGGCCAGTCGGAGTAGTCGTCCGTGGCCACGATCCGGTCGCAGGCTCCCAGGGCGCAGACCGTCTCCGTCACCGACGGGAGCATGGTGACGATGCGCTTAGGCGGGGCCTTGAGGGTGACCGTGCGCCCCAGGTCGTCCTGCAGGGTGAGGGGAAAAGCGAAGGCCAAGGCCAGAAGAACCGAAAGCGCCGCCAGCAGTCTTTTCATGCCTACCTCCCTAAGGCCGCTAGGGCCAGGCCCGGGGGAGGTAGGGGGTAGGGAAAAACCCCTGCCGGGAGGCAGGGGCTAAAGGCAAAGGCCGTTTATCCCCCACTTCTCCCCCATCCGCGTGAGGTGCCCGCCCCGGGGTAGGGCGGGCGGCCCTGGCAGGTATTCGGGCTTCCGGCCTGCGAAGAGGGGCCTGACGCTGGGCCGGTTACCGTTGCGGGACAGCGCCGGACTTGCACCGGACTTCCCCACTTTAAGCCGGGACTACGCGTCCAGGCACCAGGGCAACGGGACCTGGCTTTGGGGCCCTAGCGGGCCTTAGCCTTCAGGCTAAGGCGCGAGGAGGGATCTGACAAGGGGGCTTGACAAGGGAAGGCCAGGGTGGTTTGCTTAGTGCTGAGAACGAACTAAAGGGGGTGAGGGTGCGCAAGGGAGACGCGCAGGAAATCCGCAGGGTGAACCGCCGGGCCATCCTGGAGCACCTGCGTAAGGGCCCCCTGACCCGTGCGGAGCTATCCCGGCGCACCGGCTTGGCCAAGAGCGCCATAAGCCGCCTGGTGGAGGAACTCTTGCAAGAAGGCCTCCTGGAGGAAGGGGCCTTCACCTCTCCCCCCTTGGGACGTCCCGGCACCCTTCTGCACCTGCGCCCCGGGGCGCGCTTCGCCCTAGGGGCGGAGCTTGGCGTGGAGGGCACGGTGCTTTTGGCCCTGGACTGGCGGGGCGAGGTGCTCTGGGCCAAGGAGTGGACGCATCCCCGGGAAACCGGCCTCGAGGCCCGGCTCCAGCGCCTCTTGGAAGAAGCCCTTCCTCGGTCCCCAGGAGCCTGGGGCTGGGCTTTACCTTGCCCGGGGTAGTGGTCGCGGGCCGCCTGCTTCTGGCCCCCAACCTGGGCTGGAGGGACCTGGACCTCGGCCTCCTTCGGGCCCCTCTTCCCCTCTGGCCGGAAAACGACGCCAAGGCCTCGGCCCTCTCCGAGGTCTTCCTCCACGGGGAGACCCACCTGGCCTACCTGGTCCTCAGCACCGGCCTGGGGGTGGGGGTGGTGGCAGAGGGGCGGCTGTTGAGAGGGGTCAACGGGGCCTTAGGGGAGCTTGGCCACTGG
>BBBN01000262.1 GCA_001311585.1 Thermus sp. JCM 17653 | reverse complement strand
CCAGGTGGCGGAGTGGGACCGGAAGGCGGGGGTGTGGCGGCTCAGGCCCCGGCAGAAGGAGGACGGGGACGCTCACGTCTACCCCTCCCGGAACCCGGCCTCGGGGAAAACCAGGCCTTTGAGGGCGCGGTCCTGGCTACGCCCGGGAGGGGCGTCGGGGGATGGCCCTGGACCTCTACCGCGACCCCTTCCGGGCGGTGCGCCTCACGGACTCGGCGCCCGTGGAGACCTTCCTGAACCGCATCGGCGTCTTCCACCCCAATAAGGACACCTCGGGGATGGTCCTCCTGGCGGAGACCTTCCGCATGGGCACCCGCTTCGCCCTCACCCTCCGCTACCACGAGGGCCTGGGCCAAAGGGGAGGGGTTTCCATGCCCATCCCCCGGAGGCCCTGGTGCGGGCCCTGAGGGGCTATTACGGCCAGGTGGCGGAGTGGGAGATGCGCTTCGCCGAGGACTACGGGCTCAAGAGGGCCCTCGAGGTCTACGAGGCCTTGTCCGAGCGGCTGAAGGACCCCGGGGTCTTTCCCGTCCGGGTGGCTTCGGCTCGGGGCGGCTTGCCTTGCGCCTTGCCCTCCTCCTCCCCGAGGACCACCCCGAGGGCCAGGAGCCCATCACCCGCAAGACGGCGGGGGCCACCAAGCCCCAGGACGGCTACCCCCTGGGCTGGATGGTGGGAAGGCTGGAGCCCATCTGAAGGAGGTGCCGGTAGAATGGACCCCATGGAACCCCGTGGCGAGCCCCTCCCGGAGGACCTGGCGCTCCTCTGGCAGCGCTACAAGGAGGCCGTGAAGGCCGGGGGCAACCCCCAGGCCCTCTACCAGGAGATGGTCTGGCCCGCCCTGCTCCGGAGGTGGCGGGAGGAGCCTAGCGTCTACCCCTCCCGCCAGCCCTTCGCCGTCTCCATCCACACCCTGGGCACGAGCCCGGAGGCCACCGCCTTGGCCATCCTGGGGGCGGGGGCGGAGAGGGTCTACGTGCTCCACACCGCCGAGAGCGCCCGCTTCCTCCCCCGCCTTCGGGAGGACACGGGCAAGGACCCCTACCCCATAGAGATCGGCAAGAGCGACGTGGCCGCCATCTACCGGGAGGTGAAGCGGCTTCTGGAGAAGCACCCGGACGCCCCCGTGGCCCTGGACCTCACCAGCGGCACCAAGGCCATGAGCGCGGGGCTCGCGGCGGCGGGCTTCTTCTTCCAGCGCTTCTTTCCCAGGGTACGGGTGGTCTACGTGGACAACGAGGACTACGACCCCGAGCTCCGCCGCCCCCGGGCGGGCACGGAGAGGCTGGTGATCCTCCCCAACCCCCACGAGGCCCTGGCGGAGGTGGACGCCCTCTTCGCCAAGGAGCTCTACGGGCGGGGGGAGTTCGGCAAGGCCGCCCAGTACTTCGGGGGGATGGTGGGGAAGACCGGGGACCAGCGGTACACCCTCTACAGGATGCTCGCCGAGATGTACCACGCCTGGCGCACCCTTGACCCTCAGGAGGCGGTGCGGCAGGGGAAGGGGCTTTTGGGCAGGCTTTCCGAAAACGCCTGGCTTGGCCACCCCTTGAACCGGGAGCGGAGGACCCTCGAGGCCCAGGTGGCCCTTCTGGAGGCGGTCCAGCGTTTCCTGGAGTCCCAGGACTTCGGGGAAAAGGGGGGGGTCTACGGCCTCGCCCAGACCCTTCTCCGCCTCTCCCAGGAGGCAGGGGAGGCCCACCCCGTCCTGGCCGCCCTCTACGCCTACCGGGCCCTGGAGCTTCTCCTGCAGGAGAGGCTGGCCCTCCTCGGGCGCAGGGCCGAGGCCCCGGAGCTTTCCCCGGAGGAGGAGGGGGCGCTTAGGGAGGAGCTCGCCCGCATCCTCCGCCTTTCCCCCGAGGAGGCCCGAATAGGAGCCAAGCTCGGCCTCCTGGACCTCCTCGCCTTCCTGAGGCTCAAGGGGGACCCCGTGGTGGGGGCGGTGCCCTTGTCCGAGCTCCAGGGCCTCGCCGGGGTCCTGAAGGCCAGGAACGAGGCCCTGCTCATTCACGGGTTCCGGGTGCCACGGGGAAGCAGGTGAGCCAGCTCCAGGGCCTGGCCCGGCGCCTCCTCCAGGACCTCGAGGCCCGCTCGGAGGTGCGGGGGGTTTCCCTGGACCCGGTCCCCCTGGGGTTCTGATGGTCCTCGCCGCTCTCGTGCTCCTCCTGGAGGGGGAGGGGTTCCCTGAGCCCCTGGGGCTTCGTGGCTTCTTCTACGCCCTCCTCAAGGAGGTGGCCCCCGAGGTCCACGACCAGGGGGAAAACCCCTTCGCCCTGGCTTCGGGGGCCGGGAGGGGGCGCCTTGGGCCCGGGTGAGCTTCCTCCGGGAGGAGCTTTACGCCCGGCTTGCCCCCAGGCTCTTCGCCCTGGAGGGAAAGGAGGTGCGCCTCGGAAAGCCCTTCCGGGTGCGGGCCGTGCTCCAGGAGGGGCATTCCTGGGCCGGGGTCAGCACCTACCCCCGCCTCTTCCAGGGGCCCGCGGGCCGCGACCTGCCCCTGCGGTTCGCCTCTCCCACCTTCTTCCGCAGGAAAGGGGTCCACTACCCCCTTCCCGAGCCCCGGCTGGTGCTGGAAAGCCTCCTGAGGCGTTTGGAGACCTTCGGCCCCCTGAAGGCCCCCCCGGGGGTGCGGGAGGCCCTCCTGGAGCGGACCACGGTGCGTTCCCTTTCCGGCCGCACGGAGAAGGCGGAGACCGAGGTGGACACCGTGGGCTTCGTGGGGCGGGTGGTCTACCACCTGCCCCGGGCCACGGAGGAGGAGGCCCTTTGGCTTTCCGCCCTGGGCCGCTTCGCCTTCTTTAGCGGCGTGGGGGCCAAGACCGCCTTGGGCTACGGCCGGGCCAAGG
>BBBN01000261.1 GCA_001311585.1 Thermus sp. JCM 17653 | reverse complement strand
GACGTACAGGGCCCGCCCCAAGGCGAGGGGAAAGGCGAGGGGCTCGGGGGCCAAGAGGGCGGGGAGGAGAAGGGAAAGGGCGTACAGGGCGAGGAGGACCCGGGCCCCAGGGGAGAGCTCCCGGAGCCGGGGAAGGAAGAGCGGGGCCAGGAGGGCCAGGGGAGGGAAAAGGGGGGCCAGGGCGAGGGCCAAACCGAGGAAGCGCACGGCCCTTACTATACGAAAGCCCCCTTAAGGCGGGCCTCAGGATTCGCCGGTAAAGTGGGGGGCATGAGGCGCTTGCCACCCTCGCCCTTCTCCTCGGCCTTGGCCTGGCGGCCCGGTTCGCCGCCTTTAGCGTGGAGCTTCGGGGCCCAGCGGGTGAACCTGGACACCGGGGTGACCACCCTGCCCCAGGGAGGGGTCCTCACCGACAACGAGAACGGCCTCCGGCTCAAGGGAAGCTACATAGAGTACAAGGAGGGAAGCTTCGTGCGGGCCAGGGAGGTGGAGCTCCTCTCCCAGAAGGAGACCTTCCTGGCGGAGGGCCTGGAGCACGATATCCCCAGGCAGGAGGCCCGCTTCACGGGCCTCACCTTCAGCAACCCCGACTTCAAAAACCTCAGGGCAAAGGCCCTGGCCCTCTTCGCCGAGGACGTGGTCCTCCTCAAGGGAAGCGTCAAGGCGGAAAGCCCGAGGCTCCAGGCCGAGACCCTGGTGGCCGACCTGAAGGCCAGGGAGGCCCTGGTCCTGGGGAGCTTCCTCTACCAGGAGGGGAAGGCCACCCTGAAGGGCCAGGGGGCCTCGGCCCGGCTTTACCTCCGGTTCGTAGGGGGTAAGGTCCAGGCCAGCACCAAGCTCCCGCCCCAGGCGGGCCGCCTCGAGGCCTACGCCAGGCGCCTCCCATGACCCTCTACCGCCACCTTCTCAAAGACGCCCTGCCCCTCCTCCTCTTCGCCCTCCTCTTCCTCACCGCCGTCTACCTCTTCGGCTTTTTCTACGCCGGGGCCAGGTGGCTGGAAGGGGTCCCCATCCCCAAGATCCTCCGCTGGCTCTCCTACCACGTGCCCGGGGTGCTGGTGCAGGTCTTCCCCATCGCCTTGGTCACGGCCACCGTCCTCCTCTTCGGAAGGCTTTCGGCGGAAGGGGCCCAGTTCGCCCTCCTTTCCGGGGGATCCCCCTTTGGCGGGCGGCCTTGCCCCTCCTCGGGATCGGGGCCCTCCTTTCCCTGGCCTCCCTCTACCTGCAGGAGTACGTGGTCCCGGAGGCCAACAACCGGGTGCGGGTGGCCTGGTGGGACGAGATCCACACCCAGGGGGCGGGGCTTTTCCGCCTGGTGGGGAAGGAGATCCCCATCGGCCAGGGCAAAAACCTCTACTTCGAGGGCTTTGACATGGCGGCCAAGGAGATGCTGGGGGTGCGCATCAGCGCCTTCCAGGGAGAGGTGGGCACCTTCCTCTTCGCCGAGCGGGGCACCTGGGAGGACAAGACCCTTCGCCTCCGGGACTACCGCCTCTACCGGGTGGACTTCCGGGAGGTGCCGGGGCTGGAAGGGGCTAAGGACCTCCTCGCCCAGGTGCGCAAGGTCTTCCGGGCGGTAAGCCAGGGAAAGCTTCTGGAAGTGGAGTCCGACCTCTCCCGGGCCCGGGCCATCGCCGACTACGCCGACACCTTCAGCTTCGGCCAGGATAGCCTCAGCGAGGCCTGGCGAAAGCTAAAGGACCCCTTCCTTCCCCCCGCCGACCGCCTGAGGCTAGCTGGAGTTCCACTCCAAGCTGGCCTTGCCCCTGGCCAACCTGGTCTTGGTCCTCCTCTCGGGCGGCCATGGCCCTCCGCTACGGGCGGAGCGCCGGGCTCGCCCTGGGGATGAGCGTGGTCCTCGCCCTGGCCTACTACGGGGCCTTCTTCCTGGGGCGCTCCCTGGCCGGGGTGGGGGCTTTTCCCCCGGAGCTTGGGGCCTGGGGGGCCAACCTGCTCTTCCTTTTCCTCGGGGTGCGGGCCCTGCGGTAGACTCGGGGCATGGTGGGAAGGGGCTCCCTAACTACCCCGCCGCCGCTTTCGCCGCGGGGGAAGGCTCCCCAATCCCCGCGCGGGCGCTCAACCGGGGGGCTTAGGCCGTGAGGCCCTTGCGCCTGGGCCTGGTGGCCTACCCAGGCTTGGGGGAAGCGGCATCGTGGCCACGGAGCTGGCGGACAGGCTCGCCCGGTTGGGGCATCGGGTCTACCTCTTCGCCACGGAACGGCCCTTCCGCCTGGCCAAGGAAAGCCCCGTGGTCTACGTGCCCGTGGACCTGCCCTACTACCCCGTCTTCCCCGGGCCCCTTTACACCCTGTCCCTGGCGGGCACCTTGGAGAGGGAGGCTGGGAGGCTCGGACTGGACCTGGTCCACACCCACTACGCCATCCCCCACGCTGCCTCGGCCTACCTGGCCTTGGGCGAGGGGTTTCCCCTGGTGCACACCCTCCACGGCACGGACGTGTCCCTCCTGGGGATGGACCCCGCCTTCCACGGGCCCACCCGCCGCGCCTTGGCCAAGCCCGGGCCACCACCGCCGTGAGCCAGGCCCTGGCCCAGGAGGCGGAAAGGGCCTTCGGGGTGCGGCCGAGGGTGATCCACAACGCCGTGGACCCGGAGCGCTTTTACCCCAGGCCGGAAAGGAAACGCCTCTACGCGGAGGAAGGGGAGTTCCTCTTGGTGCACGCCTCCAACTTCCGCCCCATCAAGCGGGTGCCGGACCTGGTGCGGGCCTTCGCCAAGGTGCGGAGGAAGGCCCGGGCCAGGCTTCTCCTCCTGGGGAAGGGGCCGGAGGAGGCCGAGGCCAGGCGGGTGGCGGAGGAGCTGGGGGTGGCCCCCTGGGTCACT
>BBBN01000260.1 GCA_001311585.1 Thermus sp. JCM 17653 | reverse complement strand
CCCTAGGGCCTTCTCCAGGGGGGCCTTGCGCTTGGCGAGCGGGCCTCGAGGCCCGCCACCCGGCGCCGCACCCTTTCCCTCAACGCGAGAAGCGTGCCCGGGCTTCCTCGGGAGCCATGCGCCGCCAAAACATAGCGAAGGATAATTTTCGCCTTGCCGTGGCCCTGGCTTTGTGAGATCCGCACAGGCCCCTGTATACCGTTTTCCCCCTGGACCCGGGCCGCCGATTTTGTATAATCTCCCCAACAGGGGGCTAGTATGGAGCACCTTCTCGCTATCGCCCTGGGCCCGGTGCAGGAGTTCATCGCCACCGCCCGCAGGACCCGGGACCTCTTCGCGGGAAGCCGCCTCCTCTCCGAGGCCGCCGCCTGCGCCGCCAAGGTCCTGGCCGAGGAGGTGGGGGCGGAAAACCTCATCTTCCCGGCCCCCGAAAGCGAGGCGGAGCTGGAGCGGCTGGCCGAGGCGGGCATCCCCAACGTGCTCCTGGTCCGGGTCCCAGAGGGGAAGGACCCAAAGGGCTTGGGGGAGAGGGCCCTAAGGGCGGCCCGGGACTGTCTTCTCGCGCGGGCGAGGGAGGTTTTTACCCCCCGCAGGGACCACCTTCTTTGGGAAGAAGCCCTGGAGCAGGTGGAGGACCTCCTGGAGGGGTACTACGCCTACCTCCCCCTAAAGGGGGACTACCCCAAGGCCCGGGAGAGGCTCATGGCCCTCCTCGCCGCCCGCAAGAACACCCGGGACTTCGCCCCCGCCTCCTGGGGAAGCCCGGCCTACAAGAGCTCCCTGGACGGGGCCCGGGAGAGCGTCCTCCGCCTGCCCCAGGAGGGGGCGGACCGCCTCCGGGTCCGGCTTGGCCTGCGCCCGGGGGAGTACCTCTCGGGCCCGGACCTCCTCAAGCGCTGGTGGGAAACCAAGCAGGGCTTCCTGAGCACCACCCACGTGGCGGCCCTCCCCTTCTTTGAGGGGGTCAAGGGGGCGGGCCAGGAGGGGGTGCTGGAGGAGGCTCTAAAGGACCTGGCCCAGATGGCGGGCGAGGAGGCGAGGGCAGGAACCTACCACCCCGTTCTGCGGGACACCCCCTTTGTGAAGTGGGACGTCCGCCTCCTCTACGAGAACCGCCTTACGGAGTTCCCCGCCCTCGCCGAGGACCCCGGCTTCTGGAAAGGGCTAGGGCCCGCCTCCGGGAGCTCTGGAAAGCGCTTTCCCGAAGAGGGGTAAAGACGCCCCCCGGGGCCTACTACGCCCTCCTCCACGCCGACGGGGACCGGATGGGGGAGACCCTGGACGGCCTAGAGACCCCAGAGGCGCACCGGGGCTTCTCCAGGGCCCTGGCCCTAGAGTTCGCCGCCGAGGTGAGGGGCATCGTGGAGGCCCACGGGGGCGCCCTGGTCTACTCGGGGGGGGACGACGTTTTGGCCCTCCTTCCCCTCCACAAGGCCCTCATGGCTGCGAGGGCCCTGGCCCAGCGCTTTCAGGAGGCGATGGCGCCTTTTGGAAAGGAGGGAAAAAGGCCCAGCCTCTCCGTGGGCCTGGCGGTGGTCCACCACCTGGAGCCCCTCCAGGACGCCTTGGACCTGGCCCGCCGGGCGGAGAAGCGGGCCAAGGAGGACGAGCCCCAGCGCAACGCCCTCTGCGTGGCCTATAGCCCCCGCTCAGGCTCCGAGCGGATGGCGCGGGGCCGCTGGGACGAGGACCCTCCCCTCACCCGCCGCCTCCTCCGCTACGCCGACCTGCTGCGGGCGGGGGAGGTGCCCTCGAGGGCCGCCTACGAGCTCTGGTCCCTGGTGCAGGAGGTGGGCACGGCCCTCCCCCACGAGGCCCTGGTGGCCGAGGCCCTGCGCATCCTGGGGCGGAAGGAGATGAGGCAGGCGTACCGGGAGGAGCTTAAGGCGTGGCTCCGCACCGGCGAGGACGTGCGCCGCTTGGCGGAGGAGCTTCTCCTGGCCCGGCCCTTCGCCGAGGCCCTGGACCAAGCGGGCGTGCCCGTGGAGAGCCGGGAGGTGTGGCGTGCTCATTGAGCCGAGGGACCCCCTGATCGTCCGGGACGGCAGGCCCTTCACCAACAGCCCCGGGGCCCGGGCCAAAAGCCTTCCCTTCCCCCTGCCCCAGACCCTGGCCGGGGCCTACCGGACGCGAAGGGCGCTTTTAGAGGGGCTTTCCCTCCCCCAGGAGGCCGAGGCGGTCCTCCGGTGGGGCTTGCGGGGGCCCCTCCTCGCGGAGAAGGGGAAGGAGGGGTGGCGGCTTCTCCTGCCCCGGCCCCTGGACGCCCTGAGGCTCGGGGAGACCCTCTACCCCCTCCGCCCCCTGGAGCTTCCCCAGGGAGCCGGGACCAACCTGCCGGAGGGGCTCCTGCCCGTGGGGCTACCGAGTCCTTCCCTCAAGGAGAAGCCCGCCCCCTTGGAGGCCTTCTGGTATTGGGAGAGCTTCCTAAGGTGGCTTCTGGAGGATGCCCCCGAGGGCTTCTCCCCGGAGGGCCACGGCGGGCCCACCCCCGAGCTCCGCACCCACGTGTCCTTGGACCCTGCGGCCCAGACGGCCCGGGAGGCTTCCTCTTCCAGACCTCGGGGCTGGAGTTCGCCCGAGGCGGAACCGCCTGGCCCTGGTCCTCTGGCCCGAGGAGGAGCTGGAGGGCATCTTCCCCTTGGGCGGGGAGAGGCGCCTCGCCTTCTGGCGCAAGGGGGGTCCTGGGGTGCCCCCCCTGCCCGAGGCGCTGGTGCAGAGCCTGGTCCGGTCCAAGGCCGCCCGCATCCTCTTCCTCACCCCCGCCTTCCTGGAAGGGGCCTACCTCCCCAAGGGCGGGGGCCTTCCGCGGGGCCAGGGTGGTGGCGGCGGTGGTGGGCCGGCCCCAGGCGG
>BBBN01000259.1 GCA_001311585.1 Thermus sp. JCM 17653 | reverse complement strand
CCTCGAGGGTCCCCCCAAGGCCTCCAGGTGGTCTTCCCCCACGTGGGTGAGCACCGTGAGGACCACGCGGGAAAGGGCGTTGGTGGCGTCCTTCTCCCCCCTACCCCGCCTCCACCGCGGCCAGGGAAACCCCCACCTCCCGGAAGTGGAGGAAGGCCAGGGCGGTGGCCAGGTCAAAGAAGCCCGGGGGCTCCTCCCAGACCTCCCCCTTAGCCCACGCCACGAAGGCCACCACCCTTTCCTCGGGGACGAGGCCCAGGTGGGTGCGGATCCGCTCGCGGAAGTCCACCAGGTGAGGGCTGGTGTAGGCCCCGTAGGCCAGGCCCCGGGCGCGGAAGGCGGCCTCGAGGTAGGCCACCACGCTCCCCTTGCCGTTGGTGCCCAGGACGTGGACCACCGGGAAGGCCTCCTCCGGGTGGCCCAGGCGGGCGAGGAGGGCCCTCACCCGCTCCGTCCCCCTGGGCCCCTGCCGCCTCTTTCCGTAAAGCCAGTCCAAAGCCCCCCGGTAGGTCACGGCCTAGTCCGCGTACTGCAGGCGGTAGAGGGTAGCGTAATACCCCCCCTTCTCCAAGAGGGCCTCGTGGGTCCCTTCCTCCAAAAGCCTCCCCTTGCGGAAGACCAGGATGCGGTCCACCCGCCTTATGGTGGAAAGGCGGTGGGCGATGAGGACGGAGGTTCTTCCTTCCATGGCCTTGTAGAGGGCCTCCTGCAGGCGAACCTCGGTCTCCGAGTCCACGTTGGCCGTGGCCTCGTCCAGGATGAGGAGGATATCGGGGCTCATGAGAAGGGCCCGCACCAGGGCGAGAAGCTGCTTTTCCCCCGTGGAAAGCCCCGCCCCCCTCTCCCCCAAGAGGGTGAGGTACCCCTGGGGCAGGCGCAGGATGGCCTCGTGGACCCCCAAAAACCTCGCCACCTCCACCACCTTCTCCTCGGGGATGGAGGGGTCAAAGAGGCGGAGGTTGTCCAAGACGGTGCCGGAAAAGAGGAAGGGGTCCTGGAGGACGATGCCGATGTGGCGGCGTAGCTCCTCCTGGCGGTAGGCCCGCACGTCCTCCCCGTCTAGGAGGACCTGACCCCTCTGGGGATCGTAGAAGCGGGCGATCAGGCTCACCACGCTGGTCTTCCCCGCCCCCGTGGCCCCCACCAGGGCCACCTTCTCCCCCGGGCGGATGCGGAAGGACACCCCCTTCAGGACCCAATCCTTCTCCGTGGGCTCCACCCCTTTGGGGGTGTAGGCGAGCCAGACGTCCTTGAACTCCACCTCCCCCCGGAAGCGCAGGATGGGCTTGGGGTCCTCGGGGTCCTTGAGCTCCTCCTCCGTGTCCAGAACACCGAAGATCCGTTCGGCGCTGGCCATGGCCCCCTGGAAGAGGTTGAACTTGTCGGATAGGTCCTGCAGGGGCTGGAAGAGCTGGCGGGTGTAGTCCACGAAGGCCACCAGAAGCCCCAAAGAGGCCACCCCCCGCACCACCTCCCCCCCGCCGTAGAGGAGGAGGCCCGCCACCGCCAGGTCCCCGAGAAAGCCCACCACGGGGAAGAAGAGGGCGAACCAGCGCACGATCTCCACCCAGGCCTGGAGGAGGTCCTGTCCCAGGCGGTCAAACTTCTCCTCCCGCTCCCTTTCCCGGGCGAAAAGCTGGATGGTCTCCACCCCGGAGAGGTTTTCCTGAAGGGCGGTGTTCAGGCGAGCAAGCCTCAGGCGCATCTCCCGGTAGGCGGTGCGCATCCCCTGCCGCACCCAGGCGGTGACCCAGAGGAGGACGGGGACCACCAGGAGGACCACCAGGGTGAGCTTGGGGCTTAAGGTCAGCATGAAGGCGAGAAGGCCGAAGAGGGTGAAGAAGTCGGCGATGACCCCCACCAGCCCCCCGGTGATGAACTGGTTGATGGCGTCCACGTCGGAGGTGATGCGGGTCATGAGGCGGCCCACGGGGTTCTTGTCGTAAAAGCCCGGGTGGAGGCGCATGAACTTGGCGAAGAGGGCGCTTCGCAGATCAAAGAGAACCCGCTGCCCCACCCACTGGATGAGGTAGGTCTGGCCGTAGGTGGCGGCGAAGTTCACCCCCCGCACCGCCAAAAACCCCAGGCTCACCCACAGGAGGAGGTGGAAGCGCTCGGAAAGGGGCTTGGCCTCCTGGGGGACCAAAGCCCCGTCGATGGCCCACTTGAAGAAGAGGGGGGTGAGGGCGGCGGTAAGGGTGGTGAGGAGGAGGAAGAGGAGGGCCCAACCCACCTGCAGGCGGTAGGGCCTGACGTACTGGAGGATGCGGGCGAAGAGCACCCGGTCAAAGGCCTTGGTGTAAGCGTCTTCCGGCCCTGGAGAAGCGCTCATCCCTCCACCTCCCGCTCCATGCGCTGAATGCGGTCCAGCTCAGCGTAGAGCCCCCCGGCCTCGAGGAGGCTCTCATGGGTCCCCTCCTCCACGATCCTCCCCCCGTCCAAAACGACGATCCAGTCGGCGTGGCGCAAGGTGGCGGTGCGGTGGGAGATGAGGAAGGTGGTCTGCCGCCCCAAGACGGTCTTCAGGCCCTGGAGGATCCTGGCCTCCGTTTCGGTGTCCACGGCGCTTAAGGCGTCGTCCAGGATGAGGATCTTGGGCCTCTTGGCCAAGGCCCGGGCCAGGGCCACCCGCTGGCGCTGCCCCCCGGAGAGGGTGATGCCCCGCTCCCCCAGGACCGTCTCGTACCCTTTGGGGAAGGCGAGGATCTCCTCGTGGATCCCGGCGAGCCGCGCCGCCCACTCCACCCGCTCGCGGTCCGGGCGGTCCAGGCCGAAGGCGATGTTTTCCAGAATCGTTTCGCTAAAAAGGAAAGGCTCCTGGGGGGCCACCCCCACCGCCTGGCGCAGG
>BBBN01000258.1 GCA_001311585.1 Thermus sp. JCM 17653 | reverse complement strand
GGGGCCGGGGGCGGGGGATCCACGGGGGGGAGGTGGTGGCGGAGGGCACTCTGGAAGAAATCCTAAAGAGTGAGCACAGCCTCACGGCCGCCTACCTGCGGGGGGAGAAGAAGATCCCGGTGCCCAAGGAGCGCCGCAAGGGCAACGGCAAGTGGCTCGTGCTCAAGGGAGCCCGGGAACACAACCTGAAAAACGTCACCCTGAAGATTCCCCTGGGCCGCTTCGTGGCCGTGACCGGCCCCTCGGGAAGTGGCAAGAGCACCCTCATCCACGACGTCCTCTACGCCGCCTTGGCCCAAAGGCTCATGCGGGCTAAGGCCACCCCGGGGGCCTACGAGAGCCTGGAGGGGGTGGAGCACCTGGACAAGGTCATCGAGATCGACCAGTCCCCCATCGGCCGCACCCCCCGCTCCAACCCCGCCACCTACACCGGCATCTTCGACGAGATCCGCGACCTCTTCGCCAAGACCCCCGAGGCGAGGAAAAGGGGCTACGGCCCGGGCCGCTTCTCCTTCAACGTGAAGGGGGGGCGGTGCGAGCCTGCGGCGGGGACGGCACGGTGAAGATCGAGATGCTCTTTCTCCCCGACCTCTATGTGCCCTGCGAGGTGTGCAAGGGCAAGCGCTACAACAAGGAAACCCTGGAGGTGAAGCTCAGGGGCAAGAGCATCGCCGACGTCCTGGACATGACCGCCGAGGAAGCCCTGGACTTCTTCCAGAACGTCCCCACCATCGCCCGCAAGCTCCAGCTCATGGTGGACGTGGGCCTCGGGTACATGCGCCTGGGCCAGCCCTCCCCCACCCTCTCCGGGGGTGAGGCGCAGCGGATCAAGCTGGCCACGGAGCTCGGCCGCAAGTCCACGGGCCGCACCCTCTACATCCTGGACGAGCCCACCACGGGCCTCCACTTCGACGACGTGGCCAAGCTCCTCTCGGTCCTCCACCGCCTGGTGGACGCGGGCAACACGGTGGTGGTCATCGAGCACAACCTGGACGTGGTGAAGACCGCGGACTGGGTCATCGACCTTGGCCCCGAAGGGGGGGACCGGGGCGGGGAGATCGTGGCCGAGGGCACCCCGGAAGAGGTGGCCCTCACGGGAAGCCCCACCGGCGTCTTCCTGGCCCGGATCCCGGAGATCGCCGAGAGGCTAAAGGTGGCGGCGAACTAAGCGCCCGCACGTTGGTTTCGCAACACGGGATGCCCGAAATGGGGCTAGGAGAGGGCTTTTTTTGGGGCCCCCACCGCGGCGAAAGCCGCGGTGGGGTACTTAAGCCCAGACCGGGGAAAGGAAGGGCGAAGGCTCAGGCCCGGGCCCCCTGGGGGCTCCGGGTGAGGATGCCCTCCAGGGCCAAGGTGAGGGACTTCTCCAGCTCCTCGGAGAGGCTTCGGTGGGGCGTGTAGGCCGCCCAGCGCAGGGCGGAAAGGAAGTAGAGGTCGGCCAGGGTGCGCCCCATGCGCTCCAAGGAGAGGTCCTGGCGCACCGCCCCCTTTTCCCGCAAGGGCCTGAGCACCTCGGCGATGAGGTCCCCCAAGGGGAGGGCCTCAAAGGCGGCCCTGGCCCGGATGGGGTCGGGGTTCAAGAGCTCGTAGAGGAGGGGAAGGAGAAGGTCCTTCTCCTCTTCGGTGGCCTTGGCCACCTCCTGAAGGAGGAAGCGGAGCACCGCCAAAGGGTCCATCCCCTGGGCCAGGCGGCGGCGCACCTCCTCCCTGAGCCCGGAGAGGAGGAGGCTTCCGTAGTCCAGAAGGACCGCCTCCTTGTAAGGGTAGTAGTTGAAAAAGGTCCCCCGGGAAACGTGGGCGCTTGGCGATGTCCGTGGCCGTGGTGGCCTGAAAACCGCGCTCGCGGAAGAGGCTCATGGCCGCCTGGAAGATCCGGTCGCGGCGGCGCCTTTTCTGGTACTCCCGGACGCTCATGGGGTCAGTGTACTGCCGTACAAACTCAAAGCTCAATCGCTTTGCCGACCCAGTCCGAGAAGGCTGGGAGCAGGGCGAGGCCGCCTTGGGTGGCGTAGACCTTCCCCTCCCGGTGGAAGCTCCCCGGCACCACCCGGTAACCCCGAGAGCGAAGCTTCCGCCACCTCCCCCGCAGCCGAGACCACCTGGGGAAGCCTCCCCGCCTCCGCCAGGAAGAGGTGGGCGTTGTGGCCTAAGAAGACCGCCTCGAGGCCCTCCCAGACCTCTTCTAAAAAGGCGAGCCAGGTGGGGTCCTGGGCCGGCCGCTCGGGCCTCCTGGCCCCGGGGATGAGGAGGGCTTTTGGAGGCGGGGCCGCCGGGAAGGCGTAGGTGGGGGTCCACACCGAGCCCGCCAGACCCTCCGTGCCCTTCCGCCCCTTGGCCACGGTGTAAGCGGGGATCTCCAGGCGCCGGGCGGCCTCCAGGGCCAAAGCCGCCTCCAGCTCGGAAAAGCTTGGCAGGAGCAGGACCGCAAGCACCTTCGCCCATTATGGCAGAAGGCGGAAGAGGAGCTCGGCCGCCTCCCCCCGGGAGACGGCCTCCGGGCCCTCCACCCCAGCCTCCCCCAGGGCCAGCAGGAGCTGGTTGAGGAGCCGGCGCCCAAGAGGGCGCTGCAGCCCCTCCCGGTAGAGCTCCCTGGCCTTCAGCACCACCCGGAGGCGGTCCTCTGGGCCCTTGGCCCGGTAGTAGTGCTCCAGGTTGGCCAGAAAGTCCCCCAGGAGGATGGGGTCGGCGAGGCCCAGGCTTCCCTTCAGGTAGTAGGGTCCGGCGAAGAGGCCCCGCCGGAGGAGGCTCACCGCCTCCCGGAAGCCCCGCCTCCCCTCCTCCGGCCGCCCCCTCTCCTCGGAGGAAAGCCGGGCGCCCCGCTCCAGGAGACGCTTGCGCAGGGCCTCCATTCCGCTTG
>BBBN01000257.1 GCA_001311585.1 Thermus sp. JCM 17653 | reverse complement strand
CCACCGCCACCCCCACGCCCAAGGCGGCCCCCGTAACCGCCCGCCGCTTAAGGCGCTCCAGGTCTATTCCCAGATGGAAGGCCTCCCGCTCCCCTAGGGCCAGAGCGTTGAGGGGCCGGGCCAAGGGAAGGAGGAGGGCCAGGGCAAGGAGGGCCAGGGGAAGCCCCACCAGGAGGAGGCGCCAGGTGAGGGCGGAAAACCCGCCCAGGGTCCAGAAGGTTAGGCTCCTAAGCTCCTCCTCCGTGGCCAAGAAGGTCAGAAGCCCGATACCGGCCCCCACCAGGGCGTTCAGGCGATGCCCGAAAGGAGGAGGACGGAAACCTGCACCCCCCAGGGGGTCCTGGCGATCCGCCAGAGGAGGAGGGTGGCCGCAAGCCCTCCCAGGAAGGCGAAGAGGGGGAGGGCGTAGATCTCCAGGGCCCCCGCTCCCGGGATCAGGACGATGAAGAGGGCCGCCCCCAAGGCCGCCCCCGAGGAGACCCCGAGGAGCCCCGGGTCCACGAGGGGGTTCCGGAAAAGCCCCTGGAGCACCGCCCCCGCCAGGGCCAGAAGCGCCCCCACCAGGGCCGCCCCCAGGACCCGGGGAAGGCGGAGGGCGGTAAGGACCTGATACTCCACCCCCTCGCCTTTTAGGAGGATCTCCGGGATGGCCAGTGGGGGAATGGGGTAGGCTCCAAGCCCCGCCCCCAGGAGGAGGGTGAGGGGAAGGGCGAGGGAGAGTCCGAGGAGGACCAGGCGGTAGCGGTGGAAGCGGGGGAGGAGGCCTACCACCTCGCCCCCCGGAAGGCGGCCTCGAGGCTTTCGGGGACCGGCTTGCCCAAGAGGAGGAGGAGCAAGGCCGCCTTGAAAAAAAGCCCGGAGGAACAGGTAGTTCTTCACGGCCCCACCTCCACGAAGCCCTCCCGCAGGTAGGCAGCCCGGAAGAGGTCCAAGGCCGCCCTCCCCGCCCGGGGTCCAAAGCTTCCCAGGTAGAGGTCGTCCATGGCCACCACCTTCCGCTTCTGCCCGGCCGGGGTCTGGGCCACCCCGGGAAGCTTCAGGAGGCCCTCTAAACCCCCGACGCTGTCCAAACCCTTCTTGAAGACCACGATCACGTCGGGGTTCGCCGCCACCACGCTCTCCGCGGTCATGGGCTTGCACTCCCTGATGCCCCGGGCGGCGTTTTCCAGGCCCGCAAGGGCCATCATCCCCACGGGGGTGCTCCCCTCCCCGCAGACGAAGGTGGTCCCGGGGCCGCGGAGGTAGAGGAAGAGGGCCCTGAGCCTCCCCTTGGGGGCATGCTGGGCCTGGAAGGCCTTTAGGAGCAGGAGGTCCCGCTCCAGGGCCCGCACCAGGGCTTCGCCCTGCTCCACCCTTCCCACGGCCTGGGCCACGGTGCGGATCTTGGCCTTGGCCCCTTCCACGCTGGGCTCGGTGGGCACCAGGACCACGGCCACCCTCGCTCTCTCCAATTGCTCCACCACCTCCTTAGGCCGCACGTCCTCCCGGCCTATCGCCAGGGTGGGCCTGAGGGAAAGGATCCCCTCGGCGGAGAGGCGGAACTGGTACCCCACGCTGGGGCGCCTCAGGACCTCTGGGGGGTAGTAGCTGGAGTCGTCCCGCCCCACCACCCTATCCCCTAGGCCCAGGGCGAAGAGGATCTCGGTGGTGATCCCGTCAAGGCTGACGATGCGCTCTATGGAGGGCACCTCCACCACCTTCCCCCGGGCGTCTACGACCCGGAAGGCTGGGCCGAGGCCAAGGCGCCGAAGACCCCTAGCAGTAAGAGAAGCCTTTTCATCCTTTCACCTCCACTTCCTCGAGCCTCAGGACCAAGACCCCTAGGCCCTCTTTTTCCACCACCACTTCCCGCTCCACGGGAAGCCAGTAGGGGCCCACCTGGGCGTACTCGTCCCGGAACCTTTCCACCTTGAGGAGGCGCCCTCCGAGATCCCGGTGGACCAGGAGGAAGCGGTGGGGCAGAAGCTTCTCCCCCACTTCCCGCCAGGTCTCCAGATGGATGCGGAAGGAACCCTCGGGGAGGTGACGCTCAATGAGGCCGAGCCGCCCCTCCTTAACCCAGATGCGGGACCCGAAGGGGTCCTCGAGGGCGATTCCCGTGCCCAGGGGACCCTCAGCGAACAGGCGCATGGGGTAGCGCCCCTCCCCCTCCTCAAAGGGAATGGGGCGGCGGTGCCCCAAGAGAGAGGCGAGCTCCCTTTCCGCCCGGGAACCCATGCCCTCGGGAAGGTGAAGGACCCTGGGGACGAAGCCCTCGGCCTCCACGGCCCCCACGTACCAGGCCCCGTCCAGATAGAGGTTCAGGCGGGCCCGGAAGCCGGGGAAGTCGGGGGGGAGGGTGTAGACCCGTTCCCGGGCCCGCTTCAGGAAGACCCAGGCGGGCGGGGCCTCAGTCACCTTCCACCTCCGAGTCCAGGAAGACCTGGTAGGTCTCCAGCTTGTTGGGACCGAGGAAAGCCTCCTTGGGCAGGGTGCCGCTTCGGGCGTGGCCCTCCTTGAAGGCGGGGCTCTCCGTCCAGGCCCTGAAGGCCGCCTCGCTCTCCCAGAAGGTCAGGACGATGTAGGGGTCCCCGGGGTTCTTGGGCCTCAGGACCAGGTTGCGGATGAACCCCGGCATCCGGTCCACCAGCGGGCCCGGGTGCGGAAAACCTCCTCAAACCGATGGGCATACTCGGGATTTACGGGGATGCGGTTCATCACCACGAACACGGTGGCACCTCCTGGGGAGGAGGGTAACCCCGGGGGGAGAAAAAGTCAAGTATTCCGATCGGATTTTATCAGTATTGAGAACAATAACCCTTAGCAACACCGCGGGCCGGGGGAGGGGGGATCTGGCCCCCCGCCCGCGCGG
>BBBN01000256.1 GCA_001311585.1 Thermus sp. JCM 17653 | reverse complement strand
CCCGGCGGAGGCGCAGGCGGCCCACCACGATCCCCCCCTCCCCGGGAGGCACCCGGAGGGAGGTGTCCTTCACGTCCCGGGCCTTCTCCCCGAAGATGGAGCGGAGAAGCCGTTCCTCCGGGGAAGGCTCCTGCTCGCCCTTGAAGCTGGTGCGGCCCACCAGGATATCCCCGGGCTTGACCTCGGCCCCGATGCGCACGATCCCCTCCTCGTCCAGGTCCCTTAGGGCGGCCTCGGAGAGGTGGGGGATGTCCCGGGTGATGCGCTCGGGGCCCAGCTTGGTGTCCCGGGCCTCGATCTCGTAGCGCTCAATGTGGATGGAGGTGTAGAAGTCCCGCTTTAGGAGCTCCTCGCTGATGACGATGGCGTCCTCAAAGTTGTACCGTCAAAGGGCATGATGGCCACCAGGACGTTCTGCCCCAGGGCCAAGAAGCCCTCCTCGGAGGCGGGGCCGTCGGCCAGGAGGTCGCCCTTTTTCACCCGCTGGCCCACCACCACGCGGGGGCGCTGGTCCAGGACGGTCCCCTGGTTGGAGCGGGCGTAGCGGCGCAAGGGGTACTCCACCAAGCGGCCGTCCCCGTAGCGCACGGCGATGCGGGTGCCGTCCACCTTGACCACCTCCCCTCCTCCTCGGCGTAGAGGGCGGCCAAGGAGTCCCGCACCACCCGCTCCTCGAGGCCGGTCATCACCACCGGGGCCTGGGCCCGGATGAGGGGCACCGCCTGGGTCTGCATGTTGGAGCCCATGAGGGCCCGGTTGGCGTCGTCGTGCTCCAGGAAGGGGATGAGGTTGGTGTTCACGGAGAAGACCTGCTTGGGGGAGACGTCCATGAACTCCACCTCGTCCGGGGAGACGATCACCGGCTCCCCCTTCTTCCGGGCCACCACCCGGTCGGTGGCGATGCGGTCCCCTTCCAAGGGGGTGTTGGCCTGGGCGATGGTGTAGCGGTCCTCCTCGGTGGCGGTCATGTAGACCACCTCCTCGGTGACCACCCCGCCCCTTACCCGGCGGTAGGGGGTGCGGATGAAGCCCAGCTCGTCCACCCGGGCGTAGGCCGCCAGGGAGGTGATGAGGCCGATGTTGGCCCCTTCCGGGGTCTCCACCGGGCAGATGCGGCCGTAGTGGGTGCGGTGGACGTCGCGCACGTCAAAGCCCGCCCGCTCCCGGGTGAGGCCGCCGGGGCCCAGGGCGGAGATGCGCCGCTTGTGGCGCAGGGAGGAAAGGGGGTTGGTCTCGTCCTTGAACTGGGAGAGCTGGCTCCGGCCGAAGAACTCCCGGAGGGCGGCCTCTAAGGGGCGGCTGTTCACCAGCTTGGCCGGGGTCAGGGTGTCGGGAGAGCCCATGAGCATGCGCTCCCGCACCCCCCGGGCGAGGCGGCTTAGCCCCACCCGGAACTGGTCGGCCATGAGCTCCCCCACGGTGCGGATGCGGCGGTTGCCAGGTGGTCGATGTCGTCCACCTCGTGGCCCGCAACCCCGGCGGTGAGGGCGAAAAGGTAGCGCAGGGTGGGCAGGAAGACCTCGTCCTTGAACTCCCCGTCCTCAAAGCGGACCAGGGTGCGCCCGGAAAGCCGCACCCCCAGCTTCTCCTCGGCCTTGTACCGGCCCGCCTCCCCCAGGTCGTAGCGCTTGGGATCGGCCAGGAGGCCGAAGAGGTAGGCCAGGGCCTTGTCCTTCTTGGGGGGGTCGCCGGGGCGGAGAAGGGTGAAGAGGCGCACCAAGGCTTCCTCCGGACGCATGGAGAGCACGGCCTCGTCCAGAAGGCCCTGCACCAGCTCCCCATAGGCCCCAAGCTCCCGGGAAAGGACCTCCTGGTCGTAGCCCAGGACCCTAAGGAGGAGGATCAGGGGGAACTTGCGCTTGTTGACCTTCATGGAGACGGTGCCGTTCGGCTCCACCTCGAGGTCAATCCAGGGCCCCCGCTTGGGCAGGGGGATGATGCTGGCGATGTAGCGCCCGGGGCGGGCGGGGTCGGGGGTGAAGTAGACGCCCGGGGAGCGGTGGATCTGGGAGACGATGACCCGGTCGGCCCCGTTGATGATGAAGGAGCCGTCCTCGGTCATGAGGGGGATGTGCCCCAGGAAGACCTCGTCCTCCTTGATGAGGCCCGTGTCCTTGTGGATGAGCTGGAGCTTGGCGTAGAGGGGCGCCTGGTAGGTGAGGTCCTTCTCCCGGCACTCCTCCTGGGAAAAGGGGGGGTCGCCGATACGGTACTCCAGGAAGTCCAGCACCAGGCCGCCCTTCCCCTTGTCCCCTTCCTCCACGGGGAAGGTCTCCTTGAAGGCCGCCTGGATGCCGATGTTCTCCCGTCTTTCGGGGGCACATCCGCCTGCAGGGCTTTCTTGTAGGAGGCTACCTGGATCTCCGTAAGGGGAGGTAGGGGAATAACCTCTCGGATGCGACCGAACCGCTTAATCTCCATGCGTCACCTCTTCGGGGAAAGCGGGCCGCCCGAGGTAAGCTAACAGGGTTCTTCCGCAAGGGGGGCCTTCCCCTTGCGGCGGCTGGCTCTTACCGTGCTCCCTTGGCCCGACCAAAGAGCACAAACCTTAGCCTATACGGCACACCCTTATCCCGTCAAGCCCGGCGCCGAAAGCTCCTCCTAGCGCTCCACCTCCACCTTGATTTTATAGTTGCCCCGCACCGTTTGTCCAAGCACCTCCAAGAGGGTGAGGCTCCCCAGGCCCTCCGCCAGAAGGACATCCCCGGGGGCCATCTCCTCCTTGGGAGAGGCCACCTTCCCCCGGAGGCGCACCTTCCCCGCCTTCACCCCTTGGGCGAAGTAGGTGCGGGACACGCCAAACCCCTTGGCCCCCACGGCGTCCACCCGCAGAGGGCACCACCAGGGTGCGCACCCGCTCCCTGGCC
>BBBN01000255.1 GCA_001311585.1 Thermus sp. JCM 17653 | reverse complement strand
CCCAGGCGCACGGGGTCCAGTTGGGGGGGCGGTCGTCCAGGGGAAGGTAGAGGAGGGGGCCGGCGAGGGCGGCGGGAAGGAAGAGGAGCCAGGGGAGAAGCCGCCGCATACCCCAAGGGGGTCCTCAAGAAGGCAGGGCCCCGGGGCTTGGCTCCTTGGCCTCCTTCTCCGCCAGGTACTTCTCCGCCATCATGGCCGCCCGGGTGCCCGCCCCCACGCTGGTGGTGAGCTGGCGGTAGATGGGGTCGGCCACGTCCCCGGCGGCGAAGATGCCGGGGACCGAGGTGAAGACCTCGTCCCGCACCGCCACGTAGCCATCGGCCCTGAGCTCCACCACCCCCCTTAGGAAGGCGGTGTTGGCTCGTGGCCGATGAAGACGAAGACCCCGTCGGTGGGGTAGACGTACTCCTCCCCCGTCTTCAGGTTCTTCAGGCGCACCCCCGTTACCTGCTCCTCCCCCAGGATCTCGGTGACGATGTGGAGAAGAGGAAGCGCATCTTGGGGTTCTGGAAGGCGCGGTTCTGGGCCACCTTGTTGGCCCGGAGCTCGTCCCGGCGGTGGACCAGGGTCACCTGCTTGGCGAACTTGGTGAGGTAAAGCCCCTCCTCCACCGCGGCGTCCCCTCCGCCCACCACCACCACCTCCTTGTCCCGGTAGAAGAAGGCGTCGCAGGTGGCGCAGGTGGAAACCCCCCGGCCGTAAAACCTCTCCTCTCCGGGAACCCCCAGTTTCCTGGGGTTGGCCCCGGTGGCGACGATGACCACCCGGGCGGGGTAGCTCCGCTCAAACCCCCGCACCAGGAAGCCCTCCTCCGTCTTCTCGATCCCTTGGACCTCGTCCATGACGATGCGGGCACCGAACTTCTCCGCCTGTTGCACCATGCGGGCCGCCAGCTCCGGCCCGGAGATGCCCTCGGGAAAGCCCGGGTAGTTCTCCACCTCCTCCGTCTGGGCGATCTGCCCCCCGGGGAGGCCCTTTTCCACGATCACCGTCTTGAGGCCGCCCCGGCCCGCGTAGATGCCGGCGGTAAGCCCGGCGGGACCCCCGCCGATGATGACCACGTCGTAAAGCTCCTCCTGCGCGCCGCTTCCTGCAAGCCCCGTAAGGGTGAACTCCATGGACACCTCCCTGCCATCAGGCTACACCCCTACATACCCAGTAGGGGTATACAACGCTCCCCAGTCTGCGGGAAGGGGAAGGCCCTGTCAAGAAAAGGAAGGCCCTCCGAGGCGCCTTGGTGACCCCAGGGGGATTCGAACCCCCGTCTCGGCCTTGAGAGGGCCGTGTCCTAGGCCTCTAGACGATGGGGCCGCGCGCGGCTCGGAGGCTTTGGTGACCCCAGGGGATTCGAACCCCGCCGCCGCCTTGAAAGGGCGGTGACCTAACCGCTAGTCGATGGGGCCAAAGATTGGCTGGGGTGCGTGGACTCGAACCACGACCGGCGGATCCAGAGTCCGCTGTCCTGCCGTTAGACGACACCCCAGCGAAGGCGCCCGAACCCTCGGGCAGAGGTTATGGTACACTCTGAGGGGCGGATTGGCAAGCCCCTTGGCTATGGAAGAAAGCCTTTTGCAACTCCTAAGCCAGTACGTTTCCCGCCGGGCCGCGGAAGGCCTTTTGCGGAAGGCCCTGGCCCAAGGGACGCCCTCCCACCCCGGGGCGTGGGCCAGGCTGGCCGAGGAAGCGATCTGGCCCGAGCTCAAACGGCTTCTGCCTTCAAGGAGATGCCCCCGGAGCTCAAGGCCTGGGTGCGGGAGCTCAAGACCCTAGCCCCCCCGGAGCTCGAGGCCGAGGAGGAAGAGGAGGAGGCCCTCCTCCTGGAGGCCGTGGACCTCGAGGACCCCGCCTCCCGGGTCCGCCTGGCCCAGCGCCTGGCCCGGCTGGAAGGCGTGGTGGGGGTGGTGGTGGCGGGCCAAGGGGGAAAGGAAGCCCTCTTCGCCGGAGAACCCATTTCCCTGGATATGATCCATCTTTTTTTTGCAAAGGCAGGGGTACCGAACCTTTTATGCGGTGATGGCGGGCACGGTGGTGGCCCTCCGCGCTGGACCGGGGGTTCGTGGGGGTGCTGGCGGGCAAGGAGACCAACGTGGGCCGCCTTCTGCACGGGCTTAGGCGGCTGGTGAGCAGCGCGGAGGTGGAGGGATGAGAGGATGGCTCTTCGGGTTGGCGTTCCTCGCTTGGCCCTGGCCGCGCCGCTTCCAGAGCTCTACGACCGGCTGGAAGAGACCTTGGCCCGCGTGGGAGGGAGCAACCCCGACCAGTCCTTGGCCGCTTTGGACCAGGCGCAAGGCCTCCTGCGCCGGGAGGGGGAAAATTTGCCCCCGGTCCTGCGGGACGCCGCCCTTAGCAACCTCCAGGAGGCCCGGCAGGCCGTGGTGCGGAAGAGCCAGGCGGACCTCGAGGCCCGCCTCCTCCTGGTGCGCCACCTCGTGGGCAAGGCCCTCTACGACGCCTATTTCCAGGCTCCCCCTGCAGAGAAGGCCGCCTATCTCGCCCGCCTGGTCCGGGCCACGGGGCTCGGCCCGAAGGTGGGAGAGGAGGTGGCGGGGTTGCCCCCCGAGGAGGCCCGGAGGCGCCTCGAGGTCCGCTACCTGGAGCTTATGGCCCAGGACCTGGCCCGGGCCCTTTCCGCCTCCTCCCGCCCCCAGGCCTACCTGGCCCTGGCCCGGGCCTACGCCCGCTACCTGGTGGTCCAGGACAGCCCCCAGAGCACCCTAAGGGCCAGGACTTCGTCCAAGCCCTGGCCAAGGTCTCGGGGGGCGAAGCCTTCCGGGGTGAGGTCCAGGAACTGCAGAAGAAGGCGGCCGCTTGGCGAAAGGCCTTGGCAGGGCAAGGGGAAACCGCCCCCGCCCCAAGGAGCACCCCCGCTTCCCCCGTCTC
>BBBN01000254.1 GCA_001311585.1 Thermus sp. JCM 17653 | reverse complement strand
CTCCTCCGCCTCGAGGCCCAGCACCCGCCGGAGGAGGGCGGCCAGCTCCTCCACTTCCCCCGTGCGCCCCTCCCGGGGGGCGGCCCCCGGGTGAGGAGGGAGACCCCCAGGGTCAGGCCCAGGTTCAGGAGGAGGCTGGCTAAAAAGCCGTGGGTGATGGGGTCTAGCCCCCTTACCCCCAGAAGCCCTCGGGGTGGAGGAGGGGGTGGGGGCCTTGGAGGAAGGCCTGGGGAAGCCAGCCCGAACGGGCCAGGGCGGGGAGGAAAAGGGTGTAGGCCCAGAGGGCCATGCCCCCCAGAAGGCCCGCCAGGGCTCCTTGGGCCGTGGCCCCTTTCCAGTAGAGGCCCAGGAGGGCGGGAGGGGCGAGCTGGGCCACCGCCACAAAGGAGAGGAGGCCCATCCCCACCAGGGCGTAGGCCTCCCCCGCCAGGCGGAAGTAGAGGTAGGCGAGGAGCATCACCGCCAGGATGGCCAGCCTGCGCCATAAGAGGAGGCTTCCCAAGGCGCGGAAGCGGAGGAGCAAAGGGGAGAGCAGGTGGTTGGAGACGAGGATGGAAAGGGCCAGCCCTTCCACCACCACCATGGCCGTGGCGGCGGAGACCCCCCCTAAGAAGCCAGGAGGGCCAGGGGAGGACCCGCCTCCAGGGCCAGCCCCAGGACGTAGAGGTCGGGGTCTTCCTGGGGAAGGGAGAGCCGTCCCCAAAGGGCCAGGGGCACCACCGGCAGGTTGATGAGGAAGAGGTAGAGGGGGAAGGCCCAGGCGGCGTGGGAAAGGTGCCTGGGGTCCACGTTTTCCACCACGCTCACGTGGAACTGCCGGGGCAGGAACAAAAAGGCCAAGCCCGAGAGGACCACCAGGCGCCCCAGGCCAGGTGGCCGGAAAACCCCTCCGGGGGGAGGAGCAAGGGGAGGAGGTCGGGCCGGGAGAGGGCCTTGGGGAAGGGGTTTCCCAGGAGGAGGAGGACCGCGGCCCCCACCAGGAGGAAGGCGAAAAGCTTCACCAAGGACTCAAAGGCCACCGCCAGCACCAGGCCCTGGTGCCGCTCTGAGGGGTCCAGGCGGCGGGTGCCGAAGAGGACGGCGAAGAGGGCCAGGAGGAGGGCCGTGGGCAAGGCCACGTCCTGCAGAGGGGCCCTTTCCCCGCTCAGGAAGAGGAAGGCCTGGGCGATGGCCTTGAGCTGGAGGGCGAGGTAGGGGAGAAGGCCCACCACCAGAAAGCCCGCCGCCAGGCTTCCCAAGAGGGGGTGGCCGTAGCGGAGGAAGAGGTAATCCGCCCAGGAGGTGAGGCGGTGGGCCCGGGCCAGCTCCAGTAGCCTGCCGTGAAGGAAAGGCCAGAGGAGGAGGACCAGGGTGGGCCCCAGGTAGATGGGCAGAAAGCCCGCCCCTTGGGTGGCGGCCCGGCCCACGCTCCCGAAGAAGGTCCAGGCGGTGGCGTAAACCGCCAGGGAAAGGGCGTAGACCCAAGGCCCCTGGCCCGGGCGGCCCCGCCCTTCCCCCCAAAGGGCCACCAGGAAGAGGAGGCCCAGGTAGAGGAAGAGGCTTAAGAGGAACAGGGGGCTCATGGTCTATGGAAGAGGAGGTAGGCCAGGAGGACCACCAGGCCCCAGGCCCCAAAGAGGTAGAGGTAAAGGGAAGGAAGCCCAAAGGGGCCTTGGGGCCGCGGGGAGAAAAGCTCCAGGGGCAGGAGGAAGAGCAAAAGGGCCAGCAGGAAGAGGGCGAAGGCCTTTTGCCTCATCGCAGCTGGAAGCGGCTTGCGGTGCTTTCCTGGATCTCCTGGATGGCCCGGAAGCCCTCCAGGGCCTGCCGCTTTTCCCCTGGGCTTAAGGCCGCCCAGAGCACCCGGTTGCCGATGGCCTCCCCTTTCTGCCAGGCGAGGAGCTGGTGCTTGAGCCGGAGGTGGAAGAAGAAGCGGAAGGCCTCAGCCAGGCGCCCGGCTCCCTCTGGGCTTAGGCTGGACCCCTCCGCCGCCTTGAGCCTTTCCAGGGTGCCCCGGGCGGGGCTTCCCGCCAGGAGGGCGTAAAGCCGGGCCAAGGAGACGACGGGGGCCAGGGCCGAGCGCTTGAGGTCCACAAAGCCCTCCTCCGTGCGCACCCGGCCAAAGAGGCCCAGGGGCGGGCGGAAGGCCAGGGCCGCCTGGGCCAGGTGGTAGAGGAAGACGCCCCTTTGGCTCCCCTCCAGGACCGCCTCCTCCAGGGGCCTTAGGGAGAGTTCCCCCGCCACCCCCCGGAAGTCAAAGAAGATCTGGGTCTCCAGGAGGGCCTGGGGCTCGGGGGCCTCCATCCAACGGCGAAAGGTTTCCAGCCAAGCGGGGAGGGGAAGGCGCCAGCGGGTGGCCATGTACCCTCCCCTGCACTCGGGGATGCCCGCCCGGAGGAGCCCCCCCACCACCCGCTCCGCCAGGGCTTGGAAGTAGGCCTCGTGCCCCCCTTCCCCGAGGACCAGGGCGTTGTCCTGGTCGGTGAGGAGGGCCTGTTCCCGGCGGCCTTCCGAGCCGAAGACCATGAAGCTGTAGGCCACGGGGGGCGGCCCCAGGGCGGCCTCGGCCTCCTTTACCAGGCGGCGGATGAGGCGTCGTTCAAGGAGGCCACCACCCGGCCCACCTCCACCCCCTCGAGGCCCCGAGCGAAGAGCCCCTCCACCAACCGGGCCACCTCCTCGGCGTAGCGCTCCAGATCCAGGCGTTCTATGCGCCTCAGGAGCAGGAGGGGGCTTTGGGCCTGGTGGAGGACCAGGTCGGTGTGGGTGACCACCCCCACCACCTTCTCCCCCTCCAGGAGGGGCAGGTGGTGGATCCCCCGTTCCACCATGGCCGCCACCGCCTCGTAGATGGGGGTGTTGGCGGGGAGGGCGAAGAGTGGGGCGGTCCTCACCTCGGCCACGGGGGT
>BBBN01000253.1 GCA_001311585.1 Thermus sp. JCM 17653 | reverse complement strand
CCCCCACCCCGCCCCCGCTCTTCTGCCCCAGGGCGAGGCCCAGGAGGAGGAGAAGAAGAAGGGCCCGGAAGGCCTTCACGTCCCTTAGCATAAGGCTTTGGGCCGGCGCCCTTTGCGTAAAACAAGCTCTTGCAGTAAACTTGACATAGGTAGGCTTAGGCTATGGACGAACGCAAGGAAACGCCCGAAAGGAGGAACGCCATGCTGCCGGAAACCCTGCCCGTCTGCCCCGTGAGGGGGTCGGTCATCTACCCCACCATGGTCATGCCCATCGACGCGGGCCGGCCCATCTCCATCCGGGCCATCGACGAGGCCCTGGCCCGCGAGCGGGTGCTCCTCATCGTGAGCCAGAAGGACAAGGAGGTGGAAAGCCCCAGGCCCTCGGACCTTTACGAGGTGGGCACCGCCTGCAACATCCTGAAGATGCGCAAGAACCCGGACGGGTCCGTCCAGGTCCTGGTGCAGGCCTTCGCCCGGGTGCGGGTGAGGGAGTGGCTGGACCTGGGGGACCACCTCGAGGCCCGGGGGGAGGTGCTCCCCGACGAGCCCGGGGAGGCCCTCACCGTGAAGGCCCTGGTGCGGGAGGTGAAGGACAAGTTCCAGGCCCTTCTGAAGGAGGGGAAGTACCTGGCCCCCGAGGTGGCCCAGTTCGTCCTGAACCTGGAGGACCCCTCCCAGCTGGCGGATTACATCGCCTTCCACATGGACTTCCGCCTCGAGGACAAGCAGAAGGTCCTGGAGACGGCCAACGTGGCCGAGCGCCTGAAGCGCGTCCTGGTCCTTTTGGAGGCGGAGCTGGAGCTCATCGAGACCCAGCGGCGCATCCAGCAACAGGTCAAGGAGGAGATCGACCGCAACCAGCGGGAGTACTTCCTCCGCGAGCAGATGAAGGCCATCCAGCGGGAGCTCCACGGGGAGGAAGGGGAGCAGGAGGTGGAGGAGTTCCGGAAGCGGTTGGCCGAGCTGGACCTCCCCCCCGTGGTGCGGCAGGAGGTGGAGCGGGAGCTCAACCGCTTCGCCCGCATGCACCCCGACTCCGCCGAGGCCAGCGTCATCCGCACCTACCTGGACTGGATCGTGAATCTCCCCTGGAACACCCGCACCGAGGACAACCTGGACCTGGCGCGGGCCAAGGAGATCCTGGAGCGCGACCACTACGGCCTGGAGAAGGTGAAGGACCGGGTCCTGGAGTACCTGGCGGTGCGCAAGCTCAAGGCGGAACGGGCGAGGCGCGGGGAGATCCCGCCCGACGAGGTGAACAAGGCCCCATCCTCCTCTTCGTGGGGCCGCCGGGGGTGGGGAAGACCTCCATCGCCAAGAGCATCGCCGAGGCCTTGGGGCGGAAGTACGTGCGCATCTCCCTGGGCGGCGCCCGGGACGAGTCGGATATTAGGGGCCACCGCCGCACCTACATCGGGGCCATGCCGGGCCGGATCATCCAGGGCCTGAGGCAGGCGGGGACCAAGAACCCTGTCTTCCTCCTGGACGAGGTGGACAAGCTGGGCATCTCCTACCAAGGGGACCCCGCTGCGGCCCTCCTGGAGGTCTTGGACCCCGCCCAGAACAAGGAGTTCGTGGACCACTACCTGGGGGTGCCCTTTGACCTCTCGGAGGTGATGTTCATCTGCACCGCCAACTTCCCCCAGAACATCCCGGCGCCCCTCATGGACCGCATGGAGGCCATTGAGTTCACCAGCTACATCGAGCAGGAAAAGCTGGAGATCGCCAAGCGCTACCTCCTGCCCAGGCAGCTAAAGGAAAACGGCCTGGACCCGGAGCAGGTGGTGGTCACCGAGGCCGCCCTCACCCGCCTCATCACCACTACACCCGGGAGGCGGGGGTAAGGCAGCTGGAGCGGGAGATCGGGGCCCTGCTGCGCAAGGCTGCCCGGCAGATCCTGGAGGAGGGAAAAAAGCGGGTGCGCATCACCGAGCGCGACCTGGAGCGCTACCTGGGCCCGCCCCGCTTCCTGCCCGAGACCGAGGCCCGGGAGCCCCAGGTGGGGGTGGCCACGGGGATGTACTACACCCCGGTGGGCGGGGACATCATGTTCGTGGAGGTCTCGGTGATGCCCGGCAAGGGCAACCTGATCCTCACCGGCCAGCTGGGGGACGTGATGAAGGAGTCCGCCCGGGCGGCCCTCTCCTACGCCAAGAAGAACGCGGAGCGCTTCGGCATCCCCCTGGAGAAGTTTGACCGGTCCGACATCCACATCCACGTCCCCGCCGGGGCCATCCCCAAGGAAGGCCCCTCCGCCGGGGTGGCCATCGTGAGCGCCTGGTATCCGCCCTCACCGAGGTGCCCGTGCGGCACGATATCGCCATGACCGGGGAGATCACCCTCACGGGCAGGGTGCTTCCCATCGGCGGGGTGAAGGAGAAGGTCCTGGGGGCCAGGCGGGCCGGGATCCGGGAGGTGATCCTGCCCAAGCAGAACGAGCCCGACCTCGCCGACATCCCCAGGCCCCTCCGGCAGAACATGACCTTCCACTTCGTGGAGCACCTGGACGGGGTGCTGGACCTGGCCCTGGTGGGAGGCTGAAGGCCTTGGAGGCCCGCGCCCGGGAACCCAAGAAGCGCCCCGCCCGCAAGGGCAAGCGGGAGCTGGTGGCCCACGCCTAAGGTATAAAGCCAGAGCGGGGCCCCAGAAGCCCTAAAAAGGCCTTTTGCCTTTAGCCTAGGGCCTCCCGGTAGACCTCCAGGTACTGCCCCGTGATCCGCTCGGGGTGGAAGCGCTCCACGGCGTAGGCCCGGGCCCGCTTGCGCATCTCGGGAAGCCTTGGGCTTTGCAAGAGCTCCAGCACCGCCTCGGCGAGGCCCTCGAGGTCGCCCAGCTCCACCAGCCTTCCCACCTCCTGGGTGACGAGCTCCGGGACCCCCCCCACCGCCG
>BBBN01000252.1 GCA_001311585.1 Thermus sp. JCM 17653 | reverse complement strand
GGGGCACCCTGGGACCACCTCCACCAGGCGGAGCCGGGCCAGCTGCCCCAAGCGCTTGAGCACTTCCCCCAGGGAGAGGCCTGTGGCGGGAAGGAGGTCCAGGGGGCTCTTGCCCTCCTCCAAGGCCAGGAGGAGGGCGAGCTCGGTGGGCTCCAGGGTGGTCTGGGCGCCCCCGGCCTTCGGGGTAGGCCGCACCAGGTCAAAGGGGCCCACCTCCACCCCCTCGTCCAGCAGGCGAAGGGCCTCCAAGAGATACCCCTCCAGGGGCCCGGCCAGGGAGGTGCGGGGGGCCCGCTCCCCGGGAAGGAAGCGGAACCTCCCCTCCTTGAGGAGGAGAAGGCCTAGGAGGGCCTCCTTCCCCTCCTTCCCCCGGTAGGCGGCGTGCACGGGCCGGCCGCCCTCCAGGTAGACCTCCCCCCCTTCCACCCGGAAAACCCCGGTCTTTCCCCCATGGGCCAGAAGCTGGAGGAGGTCAATGGGCCCTAAGAGGCGGAAATCGCCTTCCATAAAGCCCCCAGGTAGCCCTCCCCGAAGAAGTGCACGTGGGCCAATAGGTAGTAGACCTGGTAGCGGGGAAGGGCCCTTTCCACCTCCTCGGGAATGGGGTAGGCCTCCCGGTACGCCCGCCAGAAGGTCTCGGGAAACCTGCCGAAAAGCCGCATCATGGCCAGGTCCACCCCCCGCTCCCCCACGAAGAAGGAAGGTCCAGGAGGGCCGGGCCCCTTTGGGAAAAGTGCACGTTCCCGTGCCAGAGGTCACCGTGCAGGGGAGAAGGCCCCTCCGTGGGCAAAGGCCTGTGGAAAAGGGCCTCCACCTTGGGGCCCAGCTCGCCCAACCGTTTCCAGGTGGCCCTTAGGAAAGGCTCCACGCACCGCAGGAAGAAAAACTCCCTCCACTCCCCCCCTCGCCTCCCGGGCAGGGGGAAGGTGCCCAGGAACCCGGGGTCCGCCCGGTAGGCCTCCTCCCGCCTCCGGTGAAGATGGGCCAGCATCCGGGCAAGCCCCTCCCAGTCCTGGGGGCCCGGGGGCAGGTACTCCAGCACCAGGCCCTCTTCCGCCCAGGCGTAAACCCTGGGCACCCGCACGCCCCGTTCCCCCAAGGCCACAAGCCCTTGGGCCTCGGCCCGGAAAAGGCCCGGGGGAGGGTCTTCCGCCAGCTTCACCACGTAGGCCCCCACCCGGTAGACCCGGGCCATATCCCCCCCGTGGAGGGGAACGGGGGGGCCTTCCGCCTCAAGCCCCGCCTTCCTCAACAGGCGCAAGGGGTCCATGCCGTTCCAGGAAGGCCTTGACCGCGGCCTCCACCGTCCAGTAGACCTCCCGGCAGTCCTGGAGGTCCCCGTAGTAGGGGTCCGGCACCTCCCCCCCGCCCAGCTCCTCCAGGAGGAGGCGGGCCTTGCCCCTGGCCTCGGGAAAGCGCCTCTCCACCTCCCGCAGGTTCTCCCGGTCCATGACCAGGATGTGGTCGTAGTAGCGGGCGTCCTCCGGGGTCATGGCCCGGGCCACGTGGGGGAAGTAGGCCCCTTCCTCCTCCAACACCCGCCGGGCCCGGGGTCCATGGGCTCCCCGGCGTGCCAGGCCCCGGTGCCTGCGGAGTCCACCTCAAAGTGGGCCTCGAGGCCCCGCTCCTTCAGGAGCTTGCGGAAGGCCCCCTCGGCCAGGGGCTACGGCAGATGTTCCCGAGGCACACGAAGAGCACGCGCACGGGACGGTCCATACCCCCATCATAGCGGCCGCCGTCAATAGGGGATCTCCGCCACCACCTCCGTGCCCTTGCCGGGCTCGGAGCGCACCGCAAAACGCCCCCCCCTCGCCTCCACCCTCTCGCGCATCTGGGTAAGGCCAAACCCCCCCAGGCCCGCCGCCTCGGGGCTTTGGAAGCCCTTGCCGTTGTCCCTCACGGTAAGCCTCGCCCCCCGCTCCCCCAAGGGCTCCAACACCACCTCCACCCGGGTGGGCTTGCCGTGCTTGGCGGCGTTGGTGAGGGCCTCCTGGAGCACCCGGAAGAGGACCAGCTCGCTGGCCTGGGAAAGCCCCACCCGCTCGGGCAAGGAGAGGAGGACCCGGAAGCCCGCCTGCTCGGCGAAGGCCTGGGCGTAGCGCCGCACGGACTCCAAAAAGCCGTAGCGCTCCAGATCGATGGGCCGGAGGGCGAAGATGCTCCGCCGGACCTCGCGGATCTGGGCCCTCAGGGTGTCCTTGACCTCCTGGAGGGCCTTTAGGGCCGCTTCCCGGTCCTTGGCCAAGAGCCTTTCCGCCAGGTCCAGCTTCAAGGCCATGAAGGCCAGGCTCTGGGCCAGCCCGTCGTGGATCTCCCGGGCGATGCGTGTCCTTTCCTCGTTGATGGCCAGCTCCTCCGCCTTCAGGTAGGCCTGGGCGTTCCGCACCGCCAGGGCCACCTGGGAGGCCAAAAAGGAGAGGAAAGGGATGCGCCGGGAAAGCCCCCGGCCCCGAAGCACCAGCACCCCCACGGTCTCCCGGGCCCTGAGGGGCAGGGCCAAGGTGTCCTGGGCCACGAAGAGGGGGCCTTCCAAAGCCCCCCGCCAGGGACCCTCCGGGAGAAAGGGATGGCCCGGGAGGTCTAGCTCCCGCACCACCCGGGGCACCAGGAAGCCCTCCTCGTCTAAGAGGAGCACCCCTCCCCCTTGGGCCTCGGCCCAGGCGCGGATGCGCTCCAGAAGGCCTTCCAAGAGCCGGTCCAGGTTGGCCTCGGCCTTCAGGGCCTGGTCCACCTCGTAAAGGGTGAGGAGGTCCCGGCTCCGGGCCACCACGGACTGCAAAGCCCCCGCCACCTCGTGGGCCAGCACCTCCAAAAAGGCCCGCTCCGGGGTCTCGGAGCAGGCTTCCAGATAGCCCCTCAGCCCCGGGAGCTCCACCCTTAGCCCCCCGCACTCCTCCCCC
>BBBN01000251.1 GCA_001311585.1 Thermus sp. JCM 17653 | reverse complement strand
TGAGGGAGCCAGGCGACGAAGGGGGAGGCCCACGGCCTCCAGGGCCTCCTTCAGGATCTCGGCGTGCCGCTCCGAGCCCACCCGGTTGGCGAAGACTCCCACCACCCGCACCCCGGGTGGAAGTCCCGGAAGCCTGGGCGAGGGGGGCGATGGAGCCCGCCATCCCCTTGGCGTCCACCACCAGGGCCACGGGGGCCTTGAGGAGCCTCGCCACCTGGGCGGTGGAGCCCACCTCTCCCCGGGGGTCCTTCCCGTCAAAGAGGCCCATCACCCCTTCCACCAGGGCGAAGTCCGCCCCCCCCGCCCCGTGGCGGAAGAGGGCCAGGAGGCCCGTTTCGTCCAAGAAGAAGCTGTCCAGGTTGTAGGGCCTCCGGCCCGCGGCCTTCTCCAGGTGGGTGGGGTCAATGTAGTCCGGCCCCACCTTGAAGGGCTGCACCCTTAGGCCCCGCTCCCTCAGGCCCAAAGGAGGGCCAGGGAGACCGCGGTCTTCCCGCGCCCGAGTGGGGGGCGGCGAGGAGGAGGCGCATCGCATCATCGAGGGGTCAGGGTCTGCAGGAGCCTGGTGGCCTCCGCCTGGGCTAGGTGCCGGAAGTCCATAGGGTCTTTCCCTAAGGCCTCCGCCAAGGCCTCCAGGTAGCGTCCAGGTACTCCTCCGAGATGAGGCGGTCACGGTGAAGGCGAGCCGCCGCCAGGCCCCTTCCAGGCCCGGGCCTCCTCCGGGGGCAGGGCCTCGTGGGCCCTTTGGGCCACCTGCTCGGTGAGCCAGTTCCACATGCTGGCCATCATGGCGTTGGTCACCCCACGCCGCACGTGGACCAGCCCCACCAAGGCCTGCCAAGCGAAGTACTGCCCATTGAAGGGCCCCGCCACGGTGCGGAGGTACCAGTCCCTCAAGGTCTTCTCCCTGAGGGGCCTCTCTCCTTCCCTAAAAACGGCACGGGTAGGCGGATGGGCGAAGAGGGTGTCGTAAAAGCCCCGCACCAAGCCTCGGTGAAGCCTCCAGGAAGGCGCGGTGGCGGGCCAGGACCTTTCCGTCCTCCACGGGACGGAAGCGGGCCTGGGGCGGGAGTTGGGCCCAGATCTCCTGGGCAATGCCGTAGAAGCGGGCCAGGTTCTTCTCCGTCATCGCCTAAAGCATACCTCCAAGGAAGCCCCTAGTGCTCTATTCCCCTCTGGGCGGGGACGCCCTGGTCAAAGGCGTGCTTCACCTTCCGCATCTCCGTCACCGTGTCGGCGAGGGCCAAGAGGGCCTCGGGGGCACCCCGCCCCGTCACCACCACGTGGACGTGGGCAGGCCTCGCCCTCAAGGCCTCCAAAAACTCCTCCAGGGGGACCCAGCCGTAGCGCAAGGGGTAGGTGGCCTCGTCCAGGACCACCAGGTCGTAGGCCCCGGAGAGGAGGGCCTCCTTGGCCCGCGCCCACCCCTCTTGGGCGAGGAGGGCGGAGCGCCCTAGGTCCCGGCTCTTCCAGGTAAACCCGTCCCCCAGGCCCTCTATGGGGATGCCCAAAAGGGCGAAGGCTCTATGCTCCCCGAAGCGGGCGGTCTCGTGCTTGAGGAACTGGAAGATGCGCACCTTTAGCCCCCGGCCGAAGGCGCGGAGGGCGAGGCCAAAGGCGGCGGTGCTTTTGCCCTTGCCGTCCCCGGTGTAGACCAGGAGGAGCCCCCGCCTCTCCCCCCTGGGCTTCTCGTAGGGCTTCACCCGGTTAGGCTCCTCCACAAGGCATAGCCTAACAGGGCCCAAAGCTCCCCGAGGGCGATCATGGCCCCAAGGGCATCCCCGTTCAGCCCCCCGAGGCGGGCCCAGGCCAGGCGGGCCACCCCCCAGGCGGCGAGGAGGGCAAGGAGGGCGGGGAGGGGGTAGAGGAGGAGGAAGGGCAGGGCGAGGAGGAGGGCCCAGGGCCAAGGCCCCCCCCCGGACCAGGCCGGCCATCCCGGGGTGGAGAAGGGAATAGCGGTGGAGGAAGGGGAGGAAGGCGAAGCGGGCCCACCCGGGGAAGAGGAGGAGGAAGAGGGGGTCCCGCACCAGGGTTAGGGCCTGGAAGAGGAGGAGGAGGTAGACGCCCCCCACCCCGAAGGCGAAGACCCCCAGGTGGGGGTCCTTGAGGATGCGGAGGCGCTCCTCTTTGGGCCTGGCCCCAAGGAGGGCGTCCGCCAGGTCCAAAAGGCCGTCCAGGTGCAAGAACCCCGTGAGGCCGAGGAGGAGGGCCACCCCCATGGCGGCGGAAAGCCCCGGGGGCAGGGGCGAAAGGGCGAGGAGGGCCAGGGGGAGCCTAGGAGGTAGCCCACCACGGGGAAGAAGGCCACGCTCCGCTTGAACTCCCTCTCCCCTACCCCGCGGGGCCAGGGGCAAGACCGTGAGGAGGGCGAGGGCGAGGCGGAGGACTCGGAGCACCTAGAGCGCGCGGGAAAGGGCCTGCCTGAGGTCTTGGGGCAGACCCACCTCCCCGGCCCCCACGAAGGCCAGGAAGCGCCGTTCCAGGGAGTCAAGGGCCTTTCCCTCTACCTCGGAGAGGAGAAGCCTCCTCTCCCGGACGAGGCGGACAAGCAAGGAGCGGGCCTCGGGTCCAGCCCCTCAAGGAGGTGCACCAGGGCCTTGGGCTCTAGGAGGTCCTCCAGCGCCAGACCCTCCTTCACCTCGAGGTCCACGAACCAAAGGGCCACGATGGAGTGGGGCAGGTGCCGGAGCCAGTCCTTCAGGCCACCTCCTTCCGGGAGGGGTTTCTCCCGCCAGGGCCTTTGGGCTTCGAGGCGGCGCACGCGGAGGGGGTAGACCTCGAGGCGGTCCAAGAGCATGGCCCTGCTCCCGAGGGGAACGAGGAAGGCCTCCTCCACCTCCTTCTCCAGGGGAGCCAGGAGGAGCCAGGTGAAGAGGAACTCCTCCGGCCAAAGGGCCCCGGGCGGG
>BBBN01000250.1 GCA_001311585.1 Thermus sp. JCM 17653 | reverse complement strand
CAGGGAGGCCTGGGGGCGCTGGGCTTTGGAGCGGGGCGGGAGCCTCGTGCCCCAGCTGGCCTGGGTGGCCTTCCGGGGAGGGGAGTTCCGGGACTTCGCCGGCCTCCTCGCCCGCGTCCACCGGAGGCTCGCCCTGGAGAAGCTCAGGCCCTTTTCCTTCCTGAAGACCACGGAGGCCCTGGGGGCTCCTCTGCGCCCCTGCGCCGCCTGCGGCCTGAGGCCTGCCCAAAGGGACGAGCCCGGAAGCCTCTGCGGGGACTGCCAGCGGGAGAAGGAGGTGGGGGGCCTCCTCCCCCGGAGCGACCGGGTGGGTTTCTTTGCGGACGACGCCCCCAGGCCTTTCTTCGCCTTTCCAGCGCTAAAGGCGGCCCTGGGAGGGGAGCTTCGGGGGGCGGCGCACCTTTACCGGGCCCACTTGGACTTCGCCCCGGGGGAGGCCCCCGCCGAGGTGAAGCCCCTCCTCGGCCACCTGCCCCGGGTGGAGCACGCCCTAAAGGCCACGGGGCGTAGCCTGGAGGCCTACCGGGCCTGGGCGGAGAAGGAGGGGCTTTTGGAGGACGAGGAGGTCCACCCCGAGAAGGTCCTCACCTTCGCCGAGCTCGCCGCCCTTTCCGAGGGGGCGCCCTATCTTGGGGCCCTCCTCTTGGACGCCGACCGCATGGGGGAGGCCTTCGCCACGGGGTACCGGCGGGAGGGGCGGGACCTCGCCACCCCGAGCCGCATCGCCGCCCTCTCCCGCACCCTGGAGGTCTTCTTCGCCGCCGAGGTGCTCTCCCTTCTGGAAACCCCCGGGCGCTACCGGGAAAGGCTTGGGTGGGACGGCCTCGAGGCCCAGCGCAAGGAGGCCCGCTACCCCCTCCTCTACAGCGTCTACTCGGGCGGGGACGACCTCTTCCTCCTCGGGCCCTGGGACGCCCTTTTGGACTTCGCCCTGGACCTGGAAAGGCTCTACCGCCTCTTCACCCGCCACGAGGCCCTGAGCCTCTCGGGGGGCTTCGTCCTCTCGGGGCCGAGCCTGCCCGTGCCGGAGCTCGCCCGGCTTCTGGGGGAGGCGGAAGGGAGGGCCAAGGCCGAGGGGCGAGGGAGGCTCTTCCTCTTTGGCCAGGCGGTGCCCTGGGGGGAGCTTCCCGGGCTTAGGGCCTGGGCCGAGGGCCTTTCCCGCGACCTCCGGGAGGGGCGGGTTTCCCGGGCCCAGGCCTACCGGTGGCTTGCCCTATGGCGCCGCTTCGCCCCCCTGGAGGACCCCGGGGAAAGGATGCGCTACAAGCCCCTTTTGGCCTACGCCTGAGGCGGGTGCGGGAGCGGGACGAGGGGGCGCGGGAGAGGTACCTAAGGCTTCTGGACCACCAGGACCCGGCCTGGGCCTATCTCCCGGTCTGGTCCAGTGGGCGCTTTACCGGGAAAGGAGGGCGTGAATGCCGGCGTTGGAGTTTTTCAAGGACAAGGAGCGGGGGGTCCTGGACCCCAAGGTCTTCGAGCGGGCGCGGGAGGTGGCGGAGGGGCTCGCCAAGGGCAAGCTCAAGTCCAGCCAGTTCCGCAACTACTTCGCCGAGCTCAGGGCCCTGGAAAACCGCTTTGAGCGGGAGAGGCGGGTGGAGGGGGAGGAGGTGGCCTTCGCCCGGCTCGTGCCCCAGCTGGAGCTCCTCAAGGCCAAGCTCTTCTACAACACCCGCTCCCAGGGCCCCTTGAAGGAAGCCAGGGAGTTCGTGGCCTTCATGGAGGAGGCCCTCGAGGCGGGCAAGCGAAGCCCCAAGGACTTTGAAGCCATGATGAAGTACGTGGAGGCGGTGCTCGCCTATTTCTACGCTCTGGGGAAGTAGGAGGAAGGGGATGAAGCTCAAGAAGGTGATCCGCATCCGCTCGGTGCTCCTGGCCAAGACGGGCCTCAGGATCGGGATGAGCCGGGACCAGATGGCCATCGGGGACCTGGACAACCCCGTGATCCGCAACCCCCTCACCGACGAGCCTACATCCCGGGCTCCAGCCTCAAGGGGAAGCTCCGCTACCTCCTGGAGTGGAGCCTGGGCGGGGACTACATCCTGAAGGCCAAAGAAAGGCACGTCTACGCCTCCCCCGACCCCAAAGACCCCGTGGCCCGCATCTTCGGCCTCGCCCCCGAGAACGACGAGGCCTCCCTCAAGGTGGCCCGGGAGCGGGGCCCCACCCGGCTTCTCGTGCGGGACGCCTACCTCACCGAGGAGTCCAAGCGGGAGCTGGAGCGGGCCGCCGCCCGGGGCGGGCTCTACACGGAGATCAAGCAGGAGGTCTTCATCCCCCGCCTAGGCGGAAACGCCAACCCCCGCACCACGGAGAGGGTACCCGCCGGGGCCCGCTTCCGGGTGGAGATGACCTACCGGGTGCTGGACGAGCTGGACGAGGACTACTTCGGGAAGTACCTCCTTAGGCCCTGGAGCTTTTGGAGCTGGACGGCCTGGGCGGGCACATCAGCCGGGGGTACGGCCAGGTCTACTTCCTCCACCCGGATAGGCCCCCGGAGGCCCAGGAGGGCCTGCCCCTGAGGGAGAGGCTCAAGGTGGAGGAGGTGAGCCTTCAGGGGGCCTGAATGCGGGCGCGCCTCTTCCGCCTCTACTTCCAAGGCCCCCTCAAGGCCCTCCCCCGGGCCCCCACCCTCCTGGGCCACCTCCTCTTTTGGTACCGCTACACCCACGGGAAGGAGGCCCTCGAGGCCCTTCTGGAAAGGTTCCGCCAGGACCCCCCCTTCCGCCTCTCCAGCGTCTACCCCGAGGGCTGGCTTCCCCGGCCCAAGCTGCCCCCCGTTCAGGTGGAGGAAACCACCCTGCGGAAGGCCCTGAAGGGGCTTTCCCTGGTCAGCCTGGAGACCTTCAGGGCCCTGGCGGAAAGGGGGAGGAGGCCCTTTTGGAGGCCCCGGAGGTCCTGGGGAAGGCCAGGCCCCCCGAGCCCCGCAAGCTCCGCCGGAGCCGGGTGG
>BBBN01000249.1 GCA_001311585.1 Thermus sp. JCM 17653 | reverse complement strand
CCCTGGCCCGGCCCGCCGAGCTCCCGGTGGGCGTGGTCACCACCCTCCTCGGGGGGCCCTTCTTCCTCTACCTCATGTGGAGGCGCCGTGGGCGGGCTTGAGGCCAGGGGGATCGTGGGACCCTTCTCCCTGAAGGGCGTGGACCTCCTTTTGCGCCCCGGGGAGTGGCTCGCCCTCCTCGGGCCCAACGGCTCGGGGAAGACCACCCTCCTAAAGGCGATGGCCGGGCTTCTCCGGCCGAGAAGGGGGGAGGTTCTCCTGGAGGGGAGGCCCCTTAGGGCCTACGGGAGCTACGAGCGGGGCCGCCTTCTCGGCTACCTCCCCCAAAACGGCCCCTACCCCGAGGGGCTTCTCGTGGAGGAGGTGGTGCGCCTGGGGAGGCTTCCCCATCTGGGGCTTTGGGGAAGGGAGGGGCGGGAAGACCGGGAGGCGGTGGAGTGGGCCCTCGAGGTCACCGGGGCTTCCGCGTTCCGGGGAAGGCTTCTCGGCACCCTCTCGGGCGGGGAGAGGCAGCGCGTCCTTCTGGCCCGGGCCTGGCGGGAAGGCCCAGGTACCTCCTCCTGGACGAGCCCACCACCTTTTTGGACCTGGAACACCAAGGAGGGGTGGTGGCCCTCCTCAAGCGCTTGGCGGGGATGGGGGTGGGGGTGCTCTCCGTCCTCCACGACCCCAACCAGGCGGCCCTCGCCCACCGGGTGGCGATCCTTAAGGGGGGCAGGCTCCTGGCCCAGGGGAGGCCCGAGGAGGTGCTGCGGGAGGGGCTTCTTGCCGCCCTCTACGGCCCGGGGGTGCGGGTGGCCTTCTTTGAGGGCAGGCCCCATGTCTACCTGGACGGATAGGGCCAGGCTCTACGTGAGGCGGCGGGCCTTTCTCCTGGACCTGGGGGAGGAGGTGGCCCTGTACACGGAAAGGGGGCCCAGGAGGGCCCGCTACCTCCTGGTGGGACGGCTTGCCCCTCCCGAGTGGCTCCGCTTGGGCCTCCCCCGGGAGGGCGTCCTCCACTATCCCCTGGAGGTGGACCCCCTGGCCTTTGAGTGGGAAGGGAGTACCCTGCTCCTTCCCGGCCTTCGGGTCTACCTAGGGGGGCCTCCCGAGTTCGTGGAGACCCCCTACTACGCCTGGCCCTTGACGCTGGGGCCGGGGCTGGGGTAGGGTGAGCCTACCGACCGGTTGGTCGTCTGGAGGTGTGGGATGCGGCTCAAGGACAAGGCGGTGCTCATCACGGGGGCGGCCCACGGCATCGGCCGGGCCACGCTGGAGCTTTTCGCCAAGGAGGGGGCGAGGCTCGTGGCCTGCGACGTGGAGGAAGGCCCCTTAAAGGAGGCGGCGGAGGCGGTGGGGGCCCATCCGGTGGCGATGGACGTGGCTGACCCCGCTTCCGTGGAGCGGGGCTTCGCCGAGGCCCTGGCCCACCTGGGGCGGTTGGACGGGGTGGTGCACTACGCGGGGATCACCCGGGACCACTTCCACTGGAAGATGCCCCTGGAGGACTGGGAGCTGGTCCTTAAGGTGAACCTCACGGGGAGCTTTTTGGTGGCCAAGGCGGCCTCCGAGGCCATGCGGGAGAAAAACCCGGGGAGCATTGTCCTCACCGCGAGCCGGGTCTACCTGGGGAACCTGGGGCAGGCGAACTACGCCGCTCCAAGGCGGGGGTGGTGGGGCTTACCCGGACCCTGGCCTTGGAGCTTGGGCGGTGGGGGATCCGGGTGAACGCCTTGGCCCCGGGGTTTATTGAGACGCGGATGACGGCCCAGGTGCCGGAGAAGGTGCGGGAGAAGGCCATCGCCGCCACGCCCTTGGGCCGGGCGGGGAAGCCTTTGGAGGTGGCCTACGCCGCCCTCTTTTTGGTCTCCGACGAGTCCAGCTTCATCACCGGGCAGGTCCTCTTCGTGGACGGGGGAAGGACCATCGGGGCGGCCCCGGCCTAAGATCACCCCCTGCGGGCTTGCGCCCGCAGGGGGGCCCCGGCGGTGGGAGGGTGTAGGCTTAGGCCATGCAGGTCTTAGGCTGGTTCCTCCTCCTTCTGGGGCTCGTCCTCGCCTGGTCTCTCCTGAGCCCCTTCGTGGCCCTGGCCCTCGCCCTTTTCGCTCTTCCCCTGGTTCTTTACCTCGCCGCCTTGGCCCTCCCCGTGGCCCTTTTGCTGGCGGTACTGGGGGTGGCCTTGAGCCTCATCGGCCTTTTCCTGAAGTGGCTTCTTCCCTTGGGCCTTCTCCTCCTCGCCCTTTGGCTCCTTTTGAGCCCTAGAAGGCCTGTTCCCCAGGGGTGGTGAGGATGGACTTTCGGAGGCTGGACGCGTACTTCCGGCGCATGGTGGAGGAGGGCCTTCTCCCCGGGGCCGTGGTCCTGGTGGCCCGGGAGGGGGAGGTGGCCTTCCAGGGGGTCTATGGGTACCTGGACCCGGGGCGGGGGCTTCCCATGCGGGAGGACGCCCTCTTCCGCCTCTACTCCATGACCAAGCCCTGGGTCTCGGCCCTGGCCCTAAGCTTCGTGGAGGAGGGGACCCTTTCCCTTCTGGACCCCGTGGAGAAGTACCTGCCGGGGTTTTCCGCCCTAAAGGTGGGGCGGGAGGTGGGGGAGGAGGTGGTCCTGGAGCCCCTGAGGCGCCCCCTCACCGTCTACGACCTCCTCCGCCACACGGCGGGCCTCACCTACGGGGTCTTCTTCCGCTCCCCGGTGAAGCGCCTCTACCTCGAGGCCGGGGTGGACCGGTTTGACCTCGGTCGGGAGGCCTTTTTGGAGCGTCTCGCCGCCCTTCCTCTGCGCTTCCAGCCCGGGGAGGCCTTTGAATACGGCCTCGCCACCGACCTCCTGGGCCACCTCCTGGAGCTTTGGCGGGGCGGAGCCTGGCGGAGCTTTTGGAGGAGCGGGTTTTCCGCCCCTTGGGCATGGAGGACTCGGGCTTCCAGGCCAAAGACCCCGCCCGCCTGGCCCAGCCCTTCCCCAGGACCCCGAACCGGCCGGAGGCATC
>BBBN01000248.1 GCA_001311585.1 Thermus sp. JCM 17653 | reverse complement strand
CCCCGATGCGCCCCCTCCTTGGGTGGAAGGCCCCTACCCCTTCCCGCCCTTCCGCTGGGACGAGGAGCGCCGGGCCCGGATCCGGGCGGAGCTTGACGCCTACTACGCTCGGCTTTATGGCTTGAATCGCAAGCAACTCCGCTACATCCTGGACCCCCAGGACCTCACGGAGGGGGAGCTAGAGGACATCCTCTCCGATTACGAGGAGGTAGAGGACCCCCTGGACGAAAGGGCCTACGGGAAGCGGGTGGAGGCGAGCCGCTTCCCCGGGGAGACCTTCCGGGTGCTCAAGGAGAAGGACCTCAAGCGCCACGGGGAGTACCGCACCAGGAGGCTGGTGCTCGAGGCCTGGGAGAGGCTTTTCCCGAGGGCTTGACAGCCTCTGGCCCGGCCAGAGCGCCTATCGGAGAGGGATCGCCTCTATCCGATGGCGCTTCCGACCGCTTTTGCTGGGGTCAACGCGAAAACGAGCCAAAAAGGGCGGCGGAGTCCGCTGGAGGAAGGCCAGAACTTTGGGTTGGGCCTGATAAAACTCCGAGGCCAGAACCAACAGCCAGTCCTTTTGTGGGTTCTTGGGGAAAGGGAGCAAGATGACCCCGGCCCCGTAACGCAAAATGGCGGCCTTTTCCTCCTGCCGGTAACGCATCCTTTTATCCAAGGTCAGGACCACCCACCCCCGCAGGGCCACGGCGCGCAGCAGGTCCTCGTCGGGCTCATCCGGGGCGAAGTGGTCGTCGTGAAGTTCCACCGAAAGCCCAAGCTCCCGAAGCCTCCGCGCAAAGCCCTTCCCCAGGTTTCGGTCGCAGAAGAAGACCAGGCTCACGCGGCCAAGCCTTCAAAATCAGGCTTCCCAGACAGCGTGCGGGAGAAGCCCGTAGTCCTCAGCGATCTCCTCCAGCTCCTCACCGGCGTCGTAGCGGAGGGCCAAGACCCGGGTTTCCACCCTCTCCACCGCAGGGGCCCCAAAGGCCACCCGGGGATCCAAGGTGATCCAATCCGCCCGGGTCTTCTCCCCCACGGGAGGCCGGAAGCGAAGGGGTAAGCCCTTCTCATCCCGATCCACGCGTTTTAGGAAACTCTCCAAAATCTCCCGCAGCCACCTGGCCGCTCCGGGTCAAGGAGAGGAGTTCCTCCCCGCGCTCCACGAAGACCTCCCCCAGACCTGCCTGGAGGTCCAAAAGCAGGGGGCGCTCCACCCAAGAAGGGCCTTGGCCGCCTCCACCGCCCGGCGCACCCGGTGCATGGAAATGCGGTGCTCCCGGCGCAGGGCCGCCAGCACGTTGGCCTCCACCAGATTGTAGAAGGAGAGCAAAGGGCCACCCCCAGGGGTCTCTATCAAGGGCGGCGACCACTCCCGCCTAGAGCCCCTCTGAACCGGGTAGCCGCGCCCCCGCACCCAGGTCCGCAGGGTGCCTCCGGCACATCCAGGTACCGGGCCGCCTCCCGGAGGGTGTAAAGGGGAGACTCCCTCGGGTCCTGACGCTCCCCCGTGGGGAAGGCTCCTCGAGGCTCACCCGGGGTCAAGGGGTTGTTCCCGCCCTTCTGCCTCCCATTCTCGTCCCGATCATACCAGCTTTGCTGACCGGCAAAGGCCCAAGATCACGGGCCACGCCCTTCCGTTTAAACTTAGAACATGCCCTGGAAGCTCCAGCCTGACGACCTCCGCCCCGAGCGCTGGTTCGCCCAGGTCCTCCCCCGCCTGGTGCAGGGGGAAGTCCTGGACTGGTCGGGGGTACCCGAGGCGAGCCCGGAGGGCCTCGAGGCCCTCTTCTCCCCCCTCCTCGCCCTGGGCCTCTCCAAGGAGGAGGTGGCCCGCCGCCTGGGAGTGGGGACCATGCCCGAGGCCCTCCGCGCCTGGGCCCTCGCCCGGCTTGGGCTCTCCGAGACCTCCTTGAGGGCGGGGGCGTCCCAGCGCGACCCCTTCGCCCAGCTCCAGAGCATCCAGGAAAGCTTCCGCGGCTACGCCGAAAGCTTCGTGGAGCCCAGGAACCCGAGGATCGCCGACTTCCTCCGGAAGGGCGTGGAGGAGGAGGACCTCCTCTGGCGCGAGCCTTCGTGGCCCAGAAAAGGCGCTACCGCCTGGGCAAAAGCGTGGACGAGCTCATCCGGGAAGGCCTCCTGCCCCCGGAGATCCGCCCTCTCCTGAGGCGCAACCCGGAAGACTTCCAAGACCTTACCCCCTTCCACCCCTACGTCCACCAGGAGGAGGCCCTGCGGGCCGCTACGGGGAGAGAGCTTCGTGGTGGCCACGGGCACGGGCTCGGGGAAGAGCCTGGCCTTCGGCATGCCCATCCTGGCCCACGCCCTGAAGGAGCGCCGCCCGGGCATCAAGGCGGTCCTCGTCTACCCCATGAACGCCCTGGCCAACTCCCAGTACCGGGACTTCGCCCTGAGGCTCCACGCTCGGGCCTCCGCATCGCCCTCTACAACGGCGAAACCCCCCGCACCCGGGAGGAGGGGCAGGCCCTAAGGGAGCGCCTCCTCCTGGAGCGCCCCGTGAGCGACGCCGAGGTCCTGAGCCGGGAGGAGATCCGGGAAAACCCCCCCGGACCTCCTCATGACCAACTACGTCCAGCTGGAGCTCCTCCTCACCCGCAGGGAGGACCGCCTCCTCTTCCCCCCGGAGCACCGGGGGGTTTTGCGCTACCTGGTCCTGGACGAGGTGCACACCTACGCGGGCCTCAGGGGGGCGGACGTGGCCCTCCTCATCCGGCGCCTGAGGCAGCACACCGGGGCCGGGGAGGGCCTCCAGGTCATCGGCACCTCGGCCACGGTGGACCGAGGGGAGGAGGCCATCCGGCGCTTCGCCGAGAGCCTCTTCGGCGGCCCCGTGGCCCGGGTCATCGGGGAGACCCTCGAGGACCCCTCTCCCCTGGACCTCTCGGGCCTCCCCGAAGAGCTCAAGGAGGCCGTGCGCGCGCGCCCCGGGGGTGAGGCGCGGGTGCGCCGTGTGGTCGTCTT
>BBBN01000247.1 GCA_001311585.1 Thermus sp. JCM 17653 | reverse complement strand
TGGCCCAGAGGGTGCGGAGGCCAAGCCTGGCGGCGAGCTGCCCCGCCAGGACGCTCTTGCCAAAGCCCGCCGGGGCCTCGAGGTGGACGCAAAAGCCCGGCTCCTCGGGGAGGAGGTCTAAAAGCCTTCTCCTTTCCAGGTAGACCGGGCTTGACCAGGCCAGGGCCATGCTTGATCTCTATTCTAACCAAGGCCCGCCCTTGACCAGACCCCCTTCCCGCCCCAAGACTATGGAGTCATGGACCGGCCCTTTTTAGACCTCGCCCCCTGCGGTCCCCTACGGGGGGTTTTGCGGGTCCCGGGGGACAAGTCCGTGACCCACCGGGGCCTCATGCTCCTGGCCTTGGCCGAGGGGGAGGGGAGGCTCCTTTACCCCTTGAAGGCGGGGGACACCCTCTCCACCGCCCGAGCCCTCCGGGCCCTGGGGGCGGAGATCGTGGAGGAGGGCCCCCACTTCCTCGTGCGGGGGCGGGGCCTCCGCCTGAAGGAGCCCGAGGACGTCTTGGACTGCGGCAACGCCGGGACTTATGCGCCTCCTCCTGGGCCTTCTCGCCGGGCAAGAGGGGCTTTTCGCCGTCCTCACCGGGGACGCTCCTTGCGCCGGAGGCCCATGGGCCGGGTGGTGGAACCCTTGAGGGCCATGGGGGCCAGGGTGGACGGGCGCGAGGGAGGGGAAAGGGCGCCCCTCGCCGTGCGGGGCGGCCCCTTGAGGGGCATCCGCTACACCCTCCCCGTGCCCAGCGCCCAGGTGAAGAGCGCCCTCCTCCTGGCGGGCCTTTTCGCCGAGGGGGAGACGGAGGTGGTGGAGCCCGTCCCCACCCGGGACCACACGGAGAGGCTTTTCCGCCACTTCGGCCTGCCCCTTGGGGTGGAGGGGAACCGCATCCGCACCCGTAGGACCGGGCCCTTTCCCGCAAGGGACCTGGTGGTGCCCGGGGACTTCTCCTCGGCCGCTTTCTTTCTGGTGGCGGCCCTCGTTACCCCGGGCTCGGAGGTGGTGGTGGAGGGGGTGGGTTTGAACCCCACCCGCACCGGGCTCCTCCAGGTGCTAAGGTCCATGGGGGCGGACCTGGAGTGGCGGGTCCTCGAGGGAGAGGCGGGGGAGCCCGTGGGGTGGGTGCGGGCCCGGCATAGCCCCCTGAAGGGGGTGGCCGTGGACCCTTCCCTCATCCCCCTCATGGTGGACGAGGTGCCCATCCTGGCCGCCGCCGCCGCCTGGGCGGAAGGGGAGACCCATATCCCGGGCCTTTCCGAACTCCGGGTGAAGGAGTCGGACCGCCTTTCGGCCATCGCCAGGAACCTCAGGGCCTGGGGGTGGAGGTGGAGGAGGGGCCAGACTGGCTTAGGATCCGGGGCGGGGGGGTGCGGCCCGGAGAGGTGGAGCCCTTCCACGACCACCGCATCGCCATGGCCTTCGCCGTGGCGGGCCTGCCCGTGGGGGTCAGGGTCTGGGAGCCGGAGTGGGCCGAGATCTCCTACCCCGGCTTCTTCCGGGACCTGAAGGGGTTATGCGCGGCATCGTGACCATAGACGGCCCCTCGGCCTCGGGGAAAAGCTCCGTGGCCCGGCGGGTGGCGGAGGCTCTGGGGGTGCCTTACCTCTCCAGCGGCCTTCTCTACCGGGCGGCCGCTTTCCTCGCCCTGAGGGCGGGGGTGGACCCGGGGGACGAGGCGGGGCTCCTGGGGCTTTTGCGGCGGTTTCAGGTGCGCCTGGTCCCGGGAAGGGAGAACCGGGTCTTGGCGGACGGGGAGGACCTCACCCCTTTCCTCCACACCCTCGAGGTGGACCGCGTGGTCTCGGAGGTGGCCCGGCTTCCCGGGGTGCGGGCCTGGGTGAACCAGCGGCTCAAGGAGGTGCCCCCGCCCTTCGTGGCCGAGGGCCGGGACATGGGCACGGCGGTCTTTCCCCAGGCCCCCCACAAGTTTTACCTCACCGCCCGGCCGGAGGTGCGGGCAAAGAGGCGGGCTAAGGAGCGGCCTCAGGCCTACGAGGCCACCCTTCAGGACCTCCTCAGGAGGGACGAAAAGGACAGGGCCAAAGCGCCCCCGCCCCCGACGCCCTTCTCCTGGACACCAGCGACCTCACCCTGGAAGAGGTGGTGGCCTGGATCCTGGAGCGCGTGAGGGACTAGCCATGGTCCCCGGGGCCAAGGAAAGACCCGTCCAGGAGTTCTTGAACCTGGTCCTCTACCGCCCCCTGGCCCACCTGGTGGTGCGCTCCTCCTCCTCCCACCCCCGTCCGGCCCCCCCACCTGGTCCTCTTCCACACCCTCTTGGTCCTCCTCGCCGCCGGGCTCCTCCTTAGGGGAGAGGACCTGCTTGCGGCCCTCCTCCTGCAGGCGAAGACTGTGCTGGACAACGCCGATGGGCAGCTGGCCCGCCTGAGAGGGGAGGTCACGGAGTTCGGGCGGTACCTGGACACCGAGCTGGACTTCTTGGGGAACCTCTTCCTCTTCCTGGCCCTCGGGGGGAGGACGGGGGAGTGGGAAGAGGCCCTCTTGGCCTTTCTGGTCTTCACCTTCGTCCAGTCCTACGACTTCAACCTGGAGAGGCTCTACCGCCTTCACCGGGGGCTTCCCCTTCCCCAGGAGCCCCCGGACCCTGAGACCCCCCTCCTCGCCCTCTTGCGGGGGGTTTACCGCCTCCTCTTCCTGCCCCAGGACCGGGGCATCGCCGCCCTGGAGGAGTTTTTGGTGAGGCGGCTCGGCCTCGCCCCCCACCGCTTTTGGGACGAGTGGGCCTTGAGCGGGGTGGTGAACCTGGGGCTTTCCACCCAGCTCTTCTTCCTGGGGGTGTTCCTGGCCTTCCACCAGCCTGCGGCCTACCTCACCTTCGTCCTCCTCCAGGGCGTGTATCTTGGGCTTTGGTACCTATGGAGGATCGTCCGCAGTATCCCATCCCCACGGTAGGGGCCCTGGTGGAGCGGGAGGGGCGGGTGCTCCTGGTGCGCACCGCCAAGTGGCGGGGGCTTTGGGGGG
>BBBN01000246.1 GCA_001311585.1 Thermus sp. JCM 17653 | reverse complement strand
CCCCTGGCCTTCCAGGCGCCCCCGCCCCTTCACCCCCTCATCCGGGCCAGGGGCCATGCCCTGGTCAACGAGGGAGGGGGGCCTTTCCTGTACCTGGTGGACCCGGAGGAGGTTCCCGAAGGGGAGGGCTACCTCTACCGAAGCTACCCTTCCCAAGAAGGTCCATCCGCCCTACACTCATAGCGGAGGTTGACCCGGGTTGCGAACGGCCAAGCGCTTTACCCCCAAGGAGGCGGAGGAGATCTACCTGGTGCCCCACTGGAGCGCGGGGTTTTTCCGCATCGGGCGGGACGGGGAGATGGAGGTCACTCCCTTAGGCCCCGAGGGCCCCGCCGCCTCCCTCCTGGAGATCGTGGAGGCCTTGAGGGACGAGGGAAGGCCCCTGCCTTTGGTGCTCCGCTTTCCCCAGATCCTCGAGGCCCGGGTGCGGGAGCTCAACGAGGCCTTCCGCAGGGCCATGGAGAAGTACGGCTACCGGGGCACCTACCGAGGGGTTTACCCGGTGAAGGTGAACCAGCGCCGCCTGGTGCTGGAGACGGTGGCCAAGGCGGGGAAGCCCTACCACTACGGCCTCGAGGCGGGCAGCAAGGCCGAGCTGGCCCTCATCCTAGCCCAGGACCTCTCCCCAGAGGCCCTCATCACCACCAACGGCTTCAAAGACAACGACTTCATCCGCCTGGCCCTCATGGGAAGGAAGCTTGGCCGCAACGTGGTCCTCACCCTGGAGAAGTTCGCCGAGCTACCCCGGGTGGTCCGCCTCTCCCAAGAGCTTGGGGTCAAGCCCCTTCTGGGCCTCCGCTACAAGCTCAAGGCCAAGGGGGCAGGGCAGTGGGAGGCCTCGGGAGGGGAGAACGCCAAGTTCGGCCTCACCACCCCGGAGATCGTGCGGGCGGTGGAGCTCCTGAAGGAGGCGGACCTCTTAGACGCCCTGGTCATGGTCCACGCCCACATCGGCAGCCAGGTGACGGACATCCGCAAGATCAAGGCGGCGGTGCGGGAGGCGGCCCAGACCTACGTCCAGCTCAGGAAACTTGGGGCCCCCTCCGCTACCTCAACCTGGGCGGGGGCCTGGCCGTGGACTACGACGGCTCCAAGACCAACTTCTACGCCTCGGCCAACTACACCCTCCCCGAGTACGCCGAGGACCTGGTCTACGTGACCAAGGAGGTGGTGGAGGGGCACGGGGAACCCCACCCCACCCTGGTCACCGAGTCGGGCCGGGCGGTCACCGCCTACCACGAGGTCCTGGTCCTGGAGGTCATCGACGTCATCGCCCCTCCCGGGGAGAGGAGGCCCGAGGCCCCCCCGGAGGAGGCCCACCCCCTGGTCAAGGAGCTTTGGGAGAGCCTGCAAAGCCTGGGCCCCAAGAACTTCCGCGAGGTCTACCACGACGCCTTCGCCGACAAGGAGACCCTCCAGACCCTCTACGACCTGGGCCTGGTCTCCCTGAGGGAGCGGGCCCTGGCGGAGGAGATCTTCTACCACATCGCCCGCAAGGTCTACGCCCTGGCGCGGGAGCTCCCCTACACTCCCGATGAGTTCGAAGACCTGGAGAAGCTCCTCGCCGACAAGCTGGTGTGCAACTTCTCCATCTTCCAGAGCCTTCCCGACGCCTGGGCCATCCACCAGCTCTTCCCCATCGTGCCCCTAAGCCGCCTCCACGAACCCCCCACCCGCCAGGCCACCCTGGTGGACATCTCCTGCGACTCCGATGGAAGATAGACCGCTTCATAGACCTCCACGACGTGCGCCATACCCTTCCCGTGCACCCCGTGCGCCCGGGGGAGTCCTACTACCTGGGCATTTTCCTGGTGGGGGCCTACCAGGACGTTTTGGGAAGCAACCACAACCTCTTCGGCCAAGTGGGGGAGGCCCACGTGAGGGTGGACGAGGAAGGCTTCGCCATAGAGCGCTTCGTGCCCGGGGAAACCGCCGAGAAGGTCATCGAGAAGATGGGCTTCGCCGCCCGGGAGCTGATGCTGGGGGTGGAGCGCCTGGTGCGGCAAAGCCGCCTCTCCCCGGCGGAGAAGGGGGCCTTTTTGGAGCGCTACGCCCGGGAGCTCCAGGGGTACACCTACCTGGAGGACTAAGGGTCCGTTAGGGCCCGGTTAAGGGGGAGCGTGGCAGGATAGGGCCATGGCCTCCCCGAAGGGGCGCTATACTGGCCTTAACTTGTCCCCCACCCTGGAGCTTCTGGACCCCTTGAACCCGGTGCGGCGGCGGATGGCCCTGTGGCTTCTGCCCCTGGGAAGCCTGGTGGCGGGGGTGGCCTACTGGGCCTCGAGGCCAGGGGGCCTGGACCCTGTGGACCAGCTCTTCCTGCCCCTCATGGCCCTGGGCTTTCTCGCCTCCGTCGGCCTTCTTCGGCGTTTCCCCCCCTCGGCCCGGTGGGTAATCCCCAGCGCCCACGCCTCATCGCCTTGTACCTCCTTTCCACCCTGACCTACCAGCTCCTCTTCAAGCCCAACCCTTTAGGCCTCTCCCCCGCCGCCTACTGGGTGCCCTTCTTTTACTTCTCCAGCTACCTCTTCTTTCCCGCTAAAAGGGCGGTGCGCCTGGCCCTCCTCTACCTCCTCACCCTCTTTCTCGTGGCCCTTCTGGGCCTCCTGCGCAACCCCTTTCAGCCCGTCCACTGGAACGCCCTGGCCCAGTTCTTCGGGGCCAACCTGGCCTACGTGGGCCTCCTCTACCTGCTGGTACGCCTGAAGGAGGGGTATATGGAGGCCCAGCTGGACGCCTACACCGACTTCCTCACCGGGCTCAGAAACCGCCGCTACCTAGAGCTGGTTTTGGAAAGGGAGCTCTTCCGCCTGCAGCGCTACGGCCGCCCCCTCTCCCTCACCCTCTTGGACCTGGACGGCTTCAAGGCGGTGAACGACACCCACGGCCACGAGGTGGGGGACCGGGTGCTCCGGACCTTGGCCCGGTGCCTCGAGGGCCACCTCCGCCAGAGCGACCGCGCCGTGCGCCTCGGG
>BBBN01000245.1 GCA_001311585.1 Thermus sp. JCM 17653 | reverse complement strand
CGCCCGCCTCCTCCAGGACGGCCAGCACCCCAAGGTGGGCGTACCCCCGGACGCCGCCCCCTCCTAAGGCCAAGGCCACGCCGCGCACGGCCTAGCATCCGAGGCCGAGCTCCTGGGCCTCGCCGACGAGCTCGTCCAAAAGCTCCCTTCCCCGCTTCCGGGAAGCCTCCAGGTAGGCCAGGAGGTCCCGGGCCCGGACCGGCGGTGGGTGCCCACCTTGTGGTGAGGGATTTGCCCTTCCTCAAGAAGCCGGACCAGGTAAGGCCGGGAGACCCCGAGGAGCTCCGCCGCCTGGCCCGTGGTGAGCTCCGCTTCCAGGGGGACGATGCGCACCGCCTCGCCCCGCAAAAGGGCCTCCAAAAGCTCCCGGAAAAGCCGGGCCAACTCGGGGGTGAGCACCAAGGAGCTTCCTCGAGGCGCAGGACCTTGCCGGGGGCGAGCTTTTCCCGGAAGGCCCTAACCGCTTCCGCCGAGGGGAAGAGAAGGCCGCCCATACCTACCTCCGCTTCCCAGCTTACCCGACAAACGAAATAAACGCAACAGGCCCGGTCGGGAGCCGTTCTAGGTAGAATGGCCCCATGCGGCCGGACCTTGCCCGCGTCCCCGGGGTCCTGGGGGAGATCGCCCGGAAGAGGGCTTCGGAGGTGGCCCCCTACCCCCTTCCCGAGCCTCCTCCGGCGCCCTCCTTCAAGGAGGCCCTCCTCCTCCCAGGGCTTTCCGTGATCGCCGAGGTGAAGCGGCAAAGCCTTCGGAGGGGGTCATCCGGGAGGTGGACCCGGTGGAGGCCGCCCGGGCCTACGAGCGGGGTGGGGCCAAGGCCATCAGCGTCCTTACCGAGCCCCACCGTTTTGGGGGAAGCCTCTTGGACCTCAAGCGGGTGCGGGAGGCGGTGGGCCTTCCCCTCCTGCGGAAGGACTTCGTGGTGGACCCCTTCATGCTGGAGGAGGCCCGGGCCCATGGGGCGAGCGCCGCCCTCCTCATCGTGGCCCTCCTGGGGGAACTCACGGGAGCCTATCTGGAGGAGGCGAGAAGGCTTGGGCTGGAGGCCCTGGTGGAGGTGCACACCGAGAGGGAGCTGGAGATCGCCCTCGAGGCGGGCGCGGAGGTCCTCGGGGTCAACAACCGGGACCTCGCCACCTTGCGCATAGACCTCGCCACCGCTCCCCGCCTGGGCCGCCTGGCCCGAAAGCGGGGCTTCGGCGGGGTTTTGGTGGCGGAGTCGGGGTATTCCCGGAAGGAGGAGCTAAGGGCCTTGGAGGGGCTTTTTGACGCCGTCCTCATCGGCACGAGCCTCATGCGAAGCCCCGACCTGGAGGGCGCCTTGCGGGAGCTTGTAGGATAGGGCCATGTGGCTCATCCCCGCGGTGGACCTTAAGGGCGGCCAGGCGGTGCGCCTCTCGGAGGGGGACCCCTCGCGGAAGACCCTTTACGGGGACCCTCTGGAGGCCGCCTTGCGCTGGCAGAGGGAGGGAGCGCGGCTTCTCCACCTGGTGGACCTGGACCGGGCCCTGGGCACGGGGGAAAACCGGGAAGCCATCCAAAGGATCGCCGAGGCCCTGGCCATCCCCTTCCAGCTGGCCGGGGGTCTCCGCACCCTCGAGGCCCTGAGGGAGGCCCTTGCCTTGGGGGCGCGCCGGGCGGTGGTGGGCACGGTGGCGGTGAAGGACCCGGGGCTTCTGGAAAGGATGCTTCAGGAGGCGGGCCCGGAGCGCCTGGCCGTGGCCCTGGACGCCCGGGGCCTGGAGGTGGTGGTTTCGGGCTGGCAGGAGAGGGCCTCCCTTTCCGCCCTGGACCTCCTAAGGACCTGGGCGGACCTGGGGGTGCGCACGGTGATCTACACCGACGTGCGCCGGGACGGGACTCCGGGGTTTGGACCTGGAGGCGGTGGCCCGGGTGCGGGAAGCCTGGCCCTTTGAGCTCATCGCCGGGGGAGGCATCGCCTCCTTGGAGGACGTCCTGGCCCTGAAGCGCCTCGGGGTGGAGGGGGCCCTTCTGGGCAAGGCCCTTTACGAGGGGCGAATAAGGCTTCCAGAGCTTTTGGAGGTGGTATGAAGCTCGTTCAGTGGGTCTTCCTCCTGGTGACCTGGGAGCGGGGGCGGTGGGGGTTTACGTGTACTACGCCTACCCCTTCTTGGCCCTCCCCTCTCCCTGGGGCCTCCTTCCCCTTTACTACCTGCTTCCCGGGGCCTACTTTTTGGGGCTCCTGATGGGGGGGTTTTCGCCTTGGCCCTTTGGCTTAGGGGGCTGGGGGAGAGGCGGGGGCTTCTCAGGGAGGTGCGGCGGTTGCAGGGGGAGGTGAACGCCTCAAGCGGGAGCGCCTCGAGGAGATTCCCCGCATCCCCGACCGGGAAGAGCCATGAGCCGGGTCCGCTGGCGGCTTCTCTCCCTGCCGCCCGTGGACGGTTGGCGGGAGGTGATGGCCCTCTTTGGGGTGGGTCCGGAGGCGGCTTTGGCCCTTTGGCACCGGGGGGTTAGGCGGCCGGAGGACCTGGACCCGCCCTTGGCCCTCCTTCCCCTAAGGGGCCTGGAGGAGGCGGTGGACCTTCTCCAGACCGCCCTACGGGAGGGCAAGCGCATCCGCGTGCATGGGGACTACGACGCCGACGGCCTCACGGGCACGGCCATCCTGGTGCGGGGCCTTTCCGCTTTGGGGGCCAGGGTCCACCCCTTTATCCCCCACCGCCTCGAGGAGGGCTACGGCGTCCTCATGGACCGGGTTCCCGAGCACCTCGAGGCCTCGGACCTCTTCCTCACCGTGGACTGCGGCATCGCCAACCACGCCGAGCTTCGGGAACTCGTGGAAAACGGGGTGCAGGTCCTGGTCACCGACCACCACACCCCCGGAAAGACCCCACCGCCCGGCCTCGTCCTTCACCCCGCCTACACCCCAGGCCTAAAGGAGAAGCCCACGGGGGCCGGGGTGGCCTTTCTCCTCCTCTGGGCGCTTCACCGGCGGCTGGGCCTCCCTCCGCCCCTGGAGCACGCCGACCTCGCCGCGGTGGGCACCA
>BBBN01000244.1 GCA_001311585.1 Thermus sp. JCM 17653 | reverse complement strand
GGGGAAGCGCTCCCCCGCCTCGGTCTCCACGCCTCGGTTGCGCCGCAGGCGGATGAGGAAGGCTATGCCCCACTCCTGGAGCTTTTGCATCAGGGAGACCCGGTCAAAGCCGCGGTCCAGGAGGAAGAGGGGGGTGTACCCCAGGTCCTGGACGGCGCGGCCCAGGCGGTGGAGGAAGTCCTCTTCCACCTGGTTCTGGCTGGGGAAAGGGGAGAGGGGGGTGTTGGGTGGCATACCTTACTCACCCCCCTCTTCTCTTCCCTTGTCAAGCCCCGGCCCTCAAAGTGATGAGAGCTCAGGCTCAGAGGGGCTTGCGATTGACGCAAGCTCCTGGTAGAAATGGGAACGAGGGAGGCAGGGAACCCTCGAGCCCCAGACGGGCGCCATGGGCCGAGGGGGAGCTAGTGGCGCGACCGGCCCTCACGCTCAAGGAGGTGATGGCATGAGGAAGCTGGTAGCACTCACGATCCTCTCAGCAGGTCTGGCCCTGGCCCAGACCGTTTCGTCCACGGATAGCCACACGGTCACGGTCATCATCCCCCCGTCCTCCAGCTCACCCTGGACGCCACGGACTACCGCTTCGACTTCGGCGACACCGGCCTCACGGGGACCGAAACCGTTACCGTGGGCGGCACCCCCTACACCAAGGCCTCCCTGGCGGCCTACTACGCCTTCCTGGACTCCGGGACCGCCACCCAGGACTTCGCCCCCACCCAGGTGGTGGCACGGGCGGTTTGGACTACGGCACCGCCATCGTGCGCACCAACCGGGCCAGCTGGACGGTGAAGATCGACACCATCACCCCCTTCTCTACCCTCCCCTCGTACAGGGTGAAGGTCTTCGCCGAGAAGGCGTTGGGCAAGGGGGCTTCCTGGACGACCGTGCCCACCACCGTGGCCGCTGACACCACCCTCTTCAGCGCCGCCGGGGGCGGCCAGGGGAAGTCGGTCTACAAGCTCTACTACCTCTTCACCGCCGGCATCAACGACGACATCCCCGCCACGGGCCTGAACGAAAGCATGACCGTCAACCTCCTCCTCACCTCGCCCTGAGGAGGGAGGTTCGGCTCGGCTCCGAGGCCCCAGGAAGCCCCTGGGGCCTGGCGTTTCCGGGGAACGGTTTATCCTGAAGGCAGCCATGACGGGAAAAGCCAAGACCGGCCTGGCCTCGGCCCTCTTTCTCCTCCTGGCCCTGGCCCAGGTGGACCTCACCCTCTCCCCCGCCCGCCTGGAACTCGCCCTCCCCAAGGGGGCGGAGGCGGAGGAGCGGGTGGTCTTGCGGAACGGCCTCCCCAAGGAGGAGGCCATCGTCCTGCGCCTCGCCCCCTTCGCCCTGGACAAGGACGGGGCCCCGGTGCCCTCCAAGGAGCGGGACCTCTGCCCCTACCTCCAGGGTGAGGGCCCCCCTGGAGGGGGAGGCACCCTGGCTTGCCTGGTGGTCTTCGCCGGGGAGGCCCGCCCCGTGGGGACGGGGGGGTTCCGCCTCTCCACCCGGCCCCAGCTGGGCCTCGCCGTCTACCTCACCCTCGGGGGCACGGAGAAGCCCGCCCTCCGGGCCAAGGTGGGGGGCGAGGGCAAGGCCCTCCCCGTGGTCCTGGAGAACCCGGGGAACGTCCTGCAGCGGGTGGCCCTGGAGGCCCGGGTCTACGACGGGGAGGGCAAAGAGAGGGCGAGGCTGAGGGCGGAGGACCTCCCCGTCTTCCCCGGGGGGTACCGGGAGGTGTTCCTGGCGCCCGAGGAGTCCCTTCCCCCGGGGCGGTACCGGGTGGCGCTCCTGGTGGCGGGACCCTACGGGCGCTACGCGGCGGAGGGGGTATGGGACGTGCCCTAGCCCTCCTCCTCTTCCTCGCCCTCCCTGGGGCCTGGGCCCAGACCGCCTCCTGCGATGCCACCGACCTCCTCTTCGACTTCTCCGACCCCGGCCCCCTCCAGACCCTCACCGTGGGGGGCATCCCCTACCACGTGGCCAACCTGGCTCCTACCTCCTCCTCCTGGAAGGGACCTCCCCCATGCGCTTCCTTCCCACGCGGGCGGCGGGCGCAGGGGGCAACAAATGGGTGACCTGCACCCTCACCACCCCCAATAGAGGCGGGGGCGGGGGGGCCCTTTGCGGGGCGGGCACCACCCTGTGCTTCCGGGTTTCGAACGTCTCGGGCTCCCTCCCCGTGCCCGGGGACTGGAGGGGAAGGCTCTACGTGATGGCGCAGGTGGTGTCGGGAAGCGCCACGAGCCACGTCCTCGCCCCCACCCTTCTCTCCGCCGTGCCCGACGGGTGGGGCCTCGCCAGCGTGCCCCGGAACACCACGGCGGTCCTCCGGATCTACTACTGGCTAGAGCTCTCCCCTGACGACCTCTTCCCCTCCCTACCCGCCACGGGAACCCTCACCCTGACTTACGAGCTACAGACCGACTGACCCTTTGGAAATGGCCTCGAGGCTCCTTTCCCTTCTCCCCCTCCTCGCCCTGGCCCTGGCGGCGAGGCCGGGAGAGGCGCTCGTTCTCCCCTTCCCAGGCCTCCCCCCAGGGCCTTTGGAGGTGGCCTCCGACCTCCCCCTCCTCCTCGCTCCCCAGGCCTCGGACGGGGGGTGGTCCTGGTGGCGGTGGAGGTCCCGCACCGCCTTCCCCCAGGGGGCTACCGGGTGTGCCTGCGCCAAGGGAACGCTCCCCCCGTCTGCCAGGAGGTGGAGGTGGAGGCCCTCCCCCGCCTCGAGGCCAGGGTGCCCGGGGAGGTCCTGGGAAGCCTCCTGCGCTTTCCCCTCAGGAACGGGGGGAACGTGCCCCTGAGGGTCTTCCTCGCCCCGGAGGAGGGGAGCGAGGTGGGCTTTCCCCCCACGGCCCTCTCCCTGGCCCCAGGGGAGGAGCGGGAAGCCGCCCTACCCCTCTTTGGCTTCGGCCTCCTCCGGCTGGGCTTCCTCTGGGAGGGGAGGAAGGAGGTCCGCCTGGTGCGGGTGCGCCCCGAGGGGGGTAAGCCCCCGCCCTACGCCCTCCTCGGGCGGGCGGAGGGGGG
>BBBN01000243.1 GCA_001311585.1 Thermus sp. JCM 17653 | reverse complement strand
CATCCGGGAAGGCGGCCGCACCGTGGGCGCCGGCGTGGTCACCAAGATCCTGGAGTAACCCCTGGGGGGAGGGCTTCCTCCCCCCGCCCCAAGGGAGGTAAGGCATGGCCAGCGAGGTCCGCATCAAGATTCTCTTGGAGTGCACGGAGTGCAAGCGCCGCAACTACGCCACCGAGAAAAACAAGCGCAACACCCCCTCCAAGCTGGAACTCCGGAAGTACTGCCCCTGGTGCGATAAGCACACCGTGCACAAGGAAGTGAAGATCTGATGCTGGGGCGCATCGTCCGCTACTTCCAGGAGGCCCGGGCGGAGCTTTCCCGGGTCACCTGGCCCACGCGGGAGCAGGTCATCGAGGCACCCAGGCCATCCTGGCCTTCACCGCCGCCTTTATGGTGATCCTGGGGCTTTACGACCTTGTCTTCCGCTTCCTCATAGGGCTTTTGCGATGAGCATTGAATGGTACGCGGTCCACACCTACGTGGGACAGGAAGAAAAGGCCAAGGCCAACCTGGAGAAGCGGGTGAAGGCCTTCGGCATGGAGGACAAGATCTTCCAGGTCCTGATCCCCACGGAGGAGGTGGTGGAGGTGCGCGAGGGGGGCAAGAAAGAGGTGGTCAAGCGGAAGCTCTTCCCGGGCTACCTCTTTGTGCAGATGGACCTGGGAGACGAGGAGGAGCCCAACGAGGCCTGGGAGGTGGTGCGGGGCACCCCCGGGATCACCGGCTTCGTGGGCGCCGGCAACCGCCCGGTCCCCCTTTCCCCCGACGAGGTGCGCCACATCCTCGAGGTCTCGGGCCTTCTGGGGAAGAAGGAGGCCCCCAAGGCCCAGGTGGCCTTCCGGGAAGGGGACCAGGTGCGGGTGGTCTCCGGCCCCTTCGCCGACTTTACCGGCACCGTGACCGAGATCAGCCCCGACAAGGGCAAGGTCAAGGTCATGGTCACCATCTTCGGGCGCGAGACCCCTGTGGAGCTGGACTTCTCCCAGGTGGTCAAGGCCTAAAAGGCGTCTGCACCCCAACTTGGGGGGAGCCTAGGAGGAAAAACATGAAGAAGATCGTTGCCGTAGTGAAGCTGCAGCTGCCCGCGGGCAAGGCCACGCCCGCGCCCCCGGTGGGCCCGGCCTTGGGCCAGCACGGGGCCAACATCATGGAGTTCGTCAAGGCCTTCAACGCCGCCACGGCCAACATGGGGGACGCCATCGTCCCCGTGGAGATCACCATCTACGCCGACCGCTCCTTCACCTTCGTCACCAAGACCCCTCCCGCCAGCTACCTGATCCGCAAGGCGGCGGGCCTGGAGAAGGGGGCCCACAAGCCCGGCCGGGAGAAGGTGGGCCGCATCACCTGGGAGCAGGTGTTGGAGATCGCCAAGCAGAAGCTTCCCGACATGAACACCACCGACCTCGAGGCCGCCGCCCGCATGATCGCGGGCTCGGCCCGGTCCATGGGGGTGGAGGTGGTGGGCGCCCCGGAGGTGAAGGATGCCTAAGCACGGCAAGCGCTACCGGGCCCTCTTGGAGAAGGTGGACCCCAACAAGGTCTACACCATCGACGAGGCCGCTCATCTCGTGAAGGAGCTCGCCACCGCCAAGTTTGACGAGACGGTGGAGGTCCACGCCAAGCTGGGCATTGACCCCCGGAAGTCCGACCAGAACGTCCGCGGCACCGTCTCCCTGCCCCACGGCCTGGGCAAGCAGGTGCGGGTGTGGCCATCGCCAAGGGGGAGAAGATCAAGGAGGCCGAGGAGGCCGGGGCGGACTACGTGGGCGGCGAGGAGATCATCCAGAAGATCCTGGATGGCTGGATGGACTTTGACGCCGTGGTGGCCACCCCGGACGTGATGGGGGCGGTGGGCTCCAAGCTGGGCCGGATCCTGGGCCCCCGGGGCCTCCTTCCCAACCCCAAGGCGGGGACCGTGGGCTTCAACATCGGGGAGATCATCCGGGAGATCAAGGCGGGGCGGATCGAGTTCCGCAACGACAAGACCGGGGCCATCCACGCCCCCGTGGGCAAGGCGAGCTTCCCTGCCGAAAAGCTCGCCGACAACATCCGGGCCTTCCTCCGGGCCCTCGAGGCCAGCAAACCCGAGGCCGCCCGGGGCACCTTCCTCCGCTCGGTCTACGTGACCAGCACCATGGGGCCGAGCATCCGCATCAACCCCCATTCCTAAGGGCCTCGGGGCCCTGAGGCCCGGGTCCTTGACGCCCGGGCCTCTCCCTTTTAGACTCTTCTTTGGCACCCCGGGCGCTCTTGCGCCCAGGCCAAAGACAGCGGGGGGCTTAAGGGCCTTAAACATCCCGCCGAGGCGCTTGAGGGGAAGCGTTTCGGAGATCCCACACAAAAGGTCGGGGTTCCCCTGCCCCACAAGGGAGGAAGGCGTGCCAAACAAGCGCAACGTTGAGCTTCTCGCCGCCCTCAAGGAGAACCTTGAGCGGGCCCATGGCTCCTTCTTCCTGGTGAACTACCAGGGGCTCTCCGCCAAGGAAACCCACGCCCTGCGCCAGGCCCTGAAGGAGAAGGGCGCCCGGCTCTTCGTGGCCAAGAACACCCTGATCCGCATCGCCCTAAGGGAGCTTGGCCTTCCGGAGCTAGACGGCCTCCAGGGCCCAAGCGCCGTGGTCTTCTACCAGGACCCGGTGGCCGCGGCCAAGGCCCTGAAGGAGTTCGCCCAGAAGAACCCCAAGGGCATCCCCGAAGCCAAGGGCGGGCTTCTCCAGGGCCAGGCGCTCAGCGCCAAGGACGTGGTGGCCCTGGCCGAGCTACCCACCATGGACGAGCTCCGGGCGGAGCTTTTGGGGGTCCTGCAGGCCCCTATGGCGGAGCTTTTGGGGGTCCTGGGCGGTGTGGCCCGCGAGCTGGTAGGCATCTTGGAAGCGTACGCGGAGAAAAAGGCGGCTTAGGAGGTAAAGGATGGCTTTGGACATCGAACGCATCAAGGAAGAGCTTTCCCAGGCGACGGTTTTGGAACTCAAGCAGCTCATTGACGTCCTCAAGGAGGCTTGGGGCGTGACCG
>BBBN01000242.1 GCA_001311585.1 Thermus sp. JCM 17653 | reverse complement strand
CCCACTTCCCCGCCTACCGGGTGCGGGGTACCCCCGCCGACTGCGTGGCCCTGGGCCTCCACCTCTTCGGCCCCTTGGACCTGGTCCTCTCCGGGGTGAACCTGGGGAGCAACCTGGGCCACGAGATCTGGCACTCGGGCACTGTGGCCGCGGCCAAGCAGGGGTATCTCTTCGGCCTCCCGGCGGCGGCCTTCAGCGTGCGGCTCAACGGGGAGGTCCCGGACTTCCAGGCCCTGCGCCCTTGGCTCCTCCGCACCCTGGAAACCCTCCTCCGGCTGGAGCGCCCCTTCCTGGTGAACGTCAACTTTCCCCTCAGGCCCAAGGGCTTCCTCTGGACCCGGCAGTCGGTGCGGGCCTACGAGGGGGTGGTGGTGCCGGGGGAGGACCCCATGGGCCGCCCCTTTTACTGGTTCGCCGCCAAGCCGGTGAGGGAGGCGGAGGAGGGCACGGACCGCTGGGCGGTGGACCAGGGCTTCATCGCCGCTACCCCCCTGCGGCTAGACCTCACGGACGAAAGCAGGCTCCAGCCTGCCCTGGCCCATGATTAGCGTCCTCGTCCCCACCCGGGGGAGGCCCGGCCTCCTCCGGGAAGCCCTCCGCTCCCTGGAGCGCCAGACCTTTCCCCTTTTTGAGGCGGTGGTGGTGGACGACGGGGAGGGGGAGGGCCTCGAGGTCGTGGCCTCCTCGGGAGACCCCCGTTTCCGGGCCTTCCCCAACCCCGGGCGGGGCCAGGTGGAGGCGCGGCAAAAGGCCCTGGAGGTGGCCCGGGGGGAAGCGGTCCTTTTCCTGGACGACGACGACCTCCTCCTGGACCCCGCCTACCTTTACCGGGTCTGGCGGGTCCTCTCCCGGGAGGAGGCGGTGGTCTACGGGGAGGGGGTGCTCCTCCTCCCCGAGGGCGAGGTGCCCTTCCGCCCTGGTCCCATGGGGGAGGAACTCCTGCGGGACAACCGCCTCCTCGCCTCGGGCACCGCCCTCCGGAAGAAAACCCTTTTGGACCTGGGAGGCCTGGACCCGGGAATGGGGGACTACTGGGACTGGGACCTCTGGCTCAGGGCCTACCGGGCGGGGCTTCCCTTCCGCTACCTCCGGGGGCGGAACCTGGGGGTGAGGGTCCACGGGGCCAACCAGAGCTACGGGGCCCGGCGGGAGGAGCGGGCCTTTTACCTGGAGAGGCTACGGGCCAAGCACGGCCTCGGCCCCCTGGCCCTCAAGGACCACCTTTCCCTGGCCCTGGCGGACCTCGGCGCCGGGGGTGGTTGAAAGGGGCTCGGGTCCCCCGGAGCCACCTCCGGGCGGTACGCCCCGAGAGGGGCCAAGGGCTTAGGGCAGGCTCGGTCATCTCCAACGGGCCAGGGGGGCGCAGGAGGGCGCCCCCCAGCAGTCTTCGGACCTCATGCGCCCACCCTAGCTCCCTGGAGACCTCGTAGCCTTTAACCTTCAGCGAAGCCTTTCCCCAAGCCGCACCAGCCAAAGCCGGTTGGGGCCTTCCTTGCCGGTGATGACGAAGTCGTTGTCGTCCATGAGGGCCAGGGTCTGGCCGTCCTCCAGAAGGGCCAGGCCCTCCAGCTTGTCCGTGTCCACCCCGGGAAGCCGCCAGGTCTCCAGGAGAAGCCGCCTCTCGGGAAGGGCGATGCCCTTGGCGGCGTAGTCCACCCCGGCCTTGTCCAGCTCGGGGCTTTCCCCTTCGGGGTGGTCCAGGAGGTTGGTGGCCCGGGCGAAGTCCACCACAAAGATGCGGGCCCCGCCCTCGGCCCGCTCCAGGAGGAGGACCTCTTCGCCCCTGAGCCAGGCGGCGGCGCTGTACTTCAGGTCCCGTGGGCGGTTGGGCTTGGGGTAGGCCCCGGGGTCGGAGAAGGGGACCAGGTACATTCCCGTTACCCGTGCCCGGAAGGGATCGGAGACGTCCAGCCGCACCGCCCGGGCCACCAGGCTCCGGTCAAAACCGGGGTCGGAGGTGGGGCCGATGGGGCTTTGCAGGACGATCCAGGCGGTCCTGCCGTCCCCCGAGAGGGCCAGGTTCTCCAGGCCCCGGTTGTTGCGCCTGAGGGCCAGGATGGCGGGGAGAAGGTCACGGGTGGGGTAGCTGGTGTTCAGCCGTACCCCCTTCGGGGTGTAGCGCATGAGGATGCGGCCCTGGGAGTCGGCGTAGACCAGGGAGGGGGCGTTCTCCTCCACCAGCCAGAAGTTCCCAGAAGGGGTCACGGCCACGTCCTCCGTGTCCAGACCGTCAGGGTCCAGGGGAAGCCTTTCCCGGCAGGTCTTGTCGGCGAAGGGGATGTCCTCCCCGGGACGGTTGGGGAGGCCGGTAATGGGCTTGCCCCCCAGGTTCCTGAGGGGGAGGGCCTTTTCCAGGCGGAGGGCCTCCCCCTCGAGGCGGAGAAAGGCCAGGGTGGGGGCGAAGCGGGGCAGGGGGAAGAACTTGCCCCCGGGGCAGTCCCCGTTGGGGCCGCGGTCGGTGAGGCCCACGAAGCGGCCGTTTCCCAGGTAAAAGAGCCCCGACCTAGAGAGGGCTTTTCGGCGGTGGGCCAGCCCGCCTTCAGGGCCCCCTCCACCTCCTGGGGGGAGAGGAAGGGGTTTAGGGCCTGGATGGGGGTGGGGGGCAGGGTGTAGACCCCCAGCACGCGGGGTTCCTGGGCCTGGGCTAGGCCGACGACCAGGAGAGCTAAGCCGATTCTCCTCATACGGGAGAAGCCTAGGGGAGCTCCGTCAGTCCAAGGTCAAGGGCGCGCAGGGCCCGGTGCCAGGCCTTCTCCCGCTCCTTTTCCACCTCCCGGAGGAAGGCCTGGGCCTCGAGGTCCCGCCCTGCCCCCGGGTAGGCCAGGAGCAAGCCCCGCAGGACCTCCAGGTCCCCGAAGGCCCCCAGTGCCTCCTGCAGGCGCTTTTCCTCCCTGGCGGGAAACCCCAGGAGCTCCTTGGCGTAGCGCACCCGCCTCAGGGCCCGCCGGTAGGCGTGGAGGGCCTCGGGGGTGGGGCTACGGGCGAGCTCCCGGAAGCGCCGCGCAAGCCTCTCCTCCAG
>BBBN01000241.1 GCA_001311585.1 Thermus sp. JCM 17653 | reverse complement strand
TGTACTTCTCACTTTTCCCCACCTTCGCTACTATGGGCAACGTATACGGCAACCCGCCGTAGGGAGGAAGGGTATGGAAGAAAAACCGGTCGGCGCCATGGGAGTGATACTGGTTCTTACCCTCACCATCCTGGTCTTTTGGCTGGGGGTATACGCGCTCTTCTTCGCTAGGGGGTAGGGTATGGTGGACGAGCACAAGGCCCACAAGGCGATCCTGGCGTACGAGAAGGGGTGGCTGGCCTTCTCCTTGGCCATGCTGGTGGTCTTCATCGCCCTCATCGCCTACACCCTGGCCACCCACACCGCCGGGGTGATCCCCGCGGGGAAGCTGGAGCGGGTGGACCCCACCAAGGTGCGCGCCGAGGGCCCTGGGCCGACCCCGCCCAGGCGGTGGTGGAGACCGGTCCCAACCAGTACACGGTCTATGTCCTGGCCTTCGCCTTCGGCTACCAGCCCAACCCCATTGAGGTGCCTAAAGGAGCGGAGATCGTCTTCAAGATCACCAGCCCCGACGTGATCCACGGCTTCCACGTGGAGGGCACCAACATCAACGTGGAGGTGCTCCCGGGCGAGGTCTCCACCGTGCGCTACACCTTCAAGAAGGCGGGCGAGTACCGCATCATCTGCAACCAGTACTGCGGCCTCGGCCACCAGAACATGTTCGGCAAGATCGTGGTGAAGGAGTGAGCTATGGCGGTGCGTAGCGGTGAGATCGGCCGGATCTACGAGGCCTATCCGGAAAAGAAGGCCACCCTCTACTTCCTGGTGCTGGGCTTCCTGGCGGTCATCGTGGGAAGCCTCTTCGGCCCCTTCCAGGCCCTGAACTACGGGAACGTGGACGCCTATCCCCTCTTGAAGCGCCTTCTCCCCTTCGTCCAGTCCTACTACCAGGGCCTGACCCTGCACGGGGTCCTGAACGCCATCGTCTTCACCCAGCTCTTCGCCCAGGCCATCATGGTCTACCTGCCCGCTAGGAGCTGAACATGCGGCCCAACATGGGCCTCATGTGGCTCTCCTGGTGGATGGCCTTCCTTGGGCTTTTGGTGGCCGCCCTGCCCCTCCTCGCCAACGAGGCCACGGTCCTCTACACCTTCTACCCGCCCCTTAAGGGGCACTGGGCCTTCTACCTGGGAGCGAGCGTCTTCGTCCTCTCCAGCTGGGTGAGCATCTACCTCGTCCTGGACCTCTGGCGGCGCTGGAAGGCAGGGAACCCGGGCAAGGTGACCCCCCTCGCCACCTACATGGCCGTGGTCTTCTGGCTCATGTGGTTCATCGCCTCCATCGGGCTCGTGCTCGAGTCCGTTCTCTTCCTCCTGCCCTGGTCCTTTGGCCTTATCCAGGGGGTGGACCCCCTCCTCGCCCGCACCCTCTTCTGGTGGACGGGCCACCCCATCGTCTACTTCTGGCTCATGCGGCCTACGCCATCATCTACACCATCCTCCCCAGGCAGGCCGGGGGGAAGCTGGTCTCCGACCCCATGGCCCGCCTGGCCTTCCTCCTCTTCCTCCTCCTCTCCACCCCGGTGGGGTTCCACCACCAGTTCGCCGACCCTGGGATTGACCCCACCTGGAAGATGATCCACTCCGTCCTCACCATGTTCGTGGCGGTGCCGAGCCTCTTGACCGCCTTCACCGTGGCGGCGAGCCTCGAGCTCGCCGGCCGGATGCGGGGGGGTAAGGGCCTCTTGGGCTGGATCCGGGCCCTCCCCTGGGACAACCCCGCCTTCGTGGCCCCGGTCCTGGGCCTCATCGGGTTCATCCCGGGGGGCGCCGGGGGCCTGGTGAACGCCAGCTTCACCCTGAACTACGTGGTGCACAACACCGCCTGGATCCCGGGCCACTTCCACCTCCAGGTGGCGAGCCTGGTGACCCTCACCGCCATGGGCTCCCTGTGGTGGCTCATCCCCAACCTCACGGGCAAGCCCATCTCCGACGCCCAAAGGCGGCTCGGCCTGGCGGTGGTGTGGCTCTGGTTCCTCGGGATGATGCTCATGGCCGTGGGCCTCCACTGGGCAGGCCTCCTCAACGTGCCCCGGAGGGCCTACATCGCCCAGGTGCCCGACGCCTACCCCCAGGCCGCCATGCCCATGGTCTTCAACGTCCTGGCGGGCATCGTCCTCCTGGTGGCCCTGCTTCTCTTCATCTACGGGCTTTTCAGCGTCCTTCTGGGCAAGGAGCGCCGGCCGGAGCTCGCCGAAGCCCCCGTGCCCTTCGCCGAGGTCCTCTCGGGCCCCGAGGACCGGAGGCTCGTCCAGGCCATGGACCGCATCGGCTTCTGGTTCGCCGTGGCGGTGGTCCTGGTGGTCCTGGCCTACGGGCCCACCCTGGTGCAGCTTTTCAGCAACCTTAACCCCGTGCCGGGGATGCGGCTCTGGTAGGCCCACCCTCGGTCAAGGGCCAGGGATTCCTGGCCCTTGACCTTTTCCCCAGAAGGGGAAAAGCTTTTAGGGTGGCCTTCGTCCCCGGACCCGGTCTTTCCTGGATGGTGGGGCTTTCCCTGGCCCCTTTCCTGCTCCAGTTCCTGGGGCTTGGCCTCTCCCGAGAGCTCGGCCAGGGGCTTTGCGGAAGCGCCCTGGGGGTCTCCGAGGCCGAGGCGGTGAGGTACGGGCTGGTGAGCGAGTACTACTTCTACGGCCAGCTCTTCCTGGCCCTCCTGGCCTGAAGGTCACCTACGCCTGGGCTTATGGTCCTCCGCTTCATGTACCCCGACCAGGACCCCCCCTTCGCCCCCCTGGTGTGGCGGGTGGGCGTGGGGCTTTCCCTGGTCTTCCTGCTCCTCTTCCTCCTCACCCGCACCCTACCTCTCCCCTTCGCCACGCCGGTGGGCCTGGCCTTTCTCTCCCCGGCGCCCCTGGACCCCCTTTCCCTGCTCATGGTCCTGCCCGAGCCCTTTCTGCTTTGGCTTTTCTGGAGGCACCGGCCGTGAGGCTCCCCCCTTTGGTCTACCTGCTGGGCTTGGTGAGCTTCCTCATGGACGTGGCCAGCGAGATGGTCTACTCCCTTCTGCCCCTCTTCCTCTCGGGCCTGGGGGCGGGG
>BBBN01000240.1 GCA_001311585.1 Thermus sp. JCM 17653 | reverse complement strand
GGCGGCGGTGCGCTCCGGAAAGCGGGTGGCCCTGGCCAACAAGGAGGCCATGGTGGCGGCGGGCCCCCTCCTTTGGCAGGAGGCGGAGGCCTCGGGAGCGGAGATCCTCCCGTGGACTCGGAGCACTCCGCCCTCTTCCAGGCCCTCCTCGGGGAGAGGCGGGAGGACGTGGCCGAGCTCATCCTCACGGCAAGCGGCGGGCCTTTCCTCAAAAGCCCCGAAGACCTCTCCCAGGTGACCCCGGAGATGGCCCTCCGCCACCCCCGCTGGCGCATGGGCCCCAAGGTCACCGTGGACTCCGCCACCCTCTTCAACAAGGGGCTGGAGGTCCTCGAGGCCAAGGAGCTCTTCCGCTTTCCCCTGGAGAGGATCAAGGTCCTCGTCCACCCTCAGGCCTACGTCCACGGCCTGGTGCGCTTCGTGGACGGGAACCTGAAGGCCCAGCTCGGCCCCACGGACATGCGCCTTTTCATCCAGTACGCCCTCACCCACCCCGAACGGCGGAAACCCCCCTGAAGGACCTCCCCATCCCCGGGGCGCTGGAGTTTTTGGAGCCCGACCTGAAACGCTTTCCCGCCCTGGCCGTGGCCTACGAGGCGGGGAGGCGGGGAGGCCTCGCCCAGGTGGCCGTCTCCGCCGCCGACGAGGTGGCGGTGGAGGCCTTTCTCCAAGGCCGCCTCCCCTTCCCCCGCATCCCCGAGATCCTGGCCCGGGTGCTGGAAGCCACCCCCCAGGAACCTCTAACATGGGAGAGCCTCTTCGCCGTGGACGCCTGGGCCCGGGAGGAGGCCAAGAGGTGGGCATGAGCCTGATCTGGTTTCTGGTCATCATCGGCGTGAGCGTCTTCGTGCACGAGCTGGGCCACTACCTAGCGGCCCGGCTCCAGGGGGTGAGGGTCAAGGCCTTTAGCCTGGGCTTTGGCCCGGTCCTCTGGCGCCGCCAGGCCTGGGGCACGGAGTGGCGGCTTTCCGCCGTCCCCTTGGGGGGGTACGCCGATATAGAAGGCCTCCTACCGAGGAGAAGGGACGGGGCTACGACGCCCTCCCCTTCCTGGGGAAGCTCTGGGTGCTCCTTTCCGGGGTGGTCATGAACCTCCTCCTGGCCTGGGGCCTCTTGGGCTACCTTTTCAGCGCCCAAGGGGTGCCCGAGGCCACGGGCCGGGCGGTGATCCTGGAAGTTCTCCCGGGAAGCCCGGCCGAGGAGGTGGGCCTCAAGCCAAGGACCTCCTCCTCGCCGTGGACGGGAAACCCCTCTCCCGACCCCAGGAGATCGAAAGGCTCAAGACCCCGGGCGCCCACACCCTTACCCTCCTGCGGGACGGCCAGGAGGTGGTCCTTCGCCTCACCTGGCGGGAGGGAGTGGAAAAGCTGGGGGTGGTCTACCAGCCCGAGGTGCGCTTCCGTCGGGTGAGCCTCCCAGAGGGGCTCCTCCTGGCGGCGGGGCGCATCCTCTCCTTCGGACCGGAGATGGTGCGGGCTTGGTGGGAGGGCTTCTCGGGGTCCTCTCCGGTAACCCCAATAGCGGGGTGGTAGGGCCCCTAGGCATCGTGGCGGAAACGGGTAGGGCGGCCCAGGAAGGGCTTTTCCGGCTTCTTGAGCTCATGGTCTCCATCAACCTTTCCCTGGCCCTTTTCAACCTCCTCCCCATCCCCGCCCTGGATGGGGGAAGGATCCTCCTCCTCCTCCTCTCCCGCCTCCTTCCCATCCCAAAGGAGCGGGAGGCCATGGTGCACTACCTGGCTTCCTCTTCCTCATCCTCCTGGTGATCCTGGTAACCTTCCAGGACCTAAGGAGGCTTCTCGGAGGCTGATGACGGCCACGGTCCTCATCCCCGCCTACAACGAGGAGGCCACCATCGCCAAGGTGGTGGAAGTGCCAAGGAGGCGGGCTTCCCCGTGGTGGTGGCGGACGACGGCTCCCTGGACCGCACCGCCCAGGAGGCGGAAAGGGCGGGGGCGCAGGTGGTGCGCCTGGGGGAGAACCGGGGCAAGGGAGGGGCCATCGCCGAAGGGCTTAAGGCGGTGGCCACGCCCCTTGTCCTCCTCCTGGATGCCGACCTCTTGGGCCTGAGGCCCGAGCACCTCCACGCCCTCCTCGCCCCGGTGGCCCGGGGAGAAGCGGAGATGACCGTGGGGGTCTTCCAGGGGGGGCGGCTCTCCACGGACCTGGCCATGCGCCTCACCCCCTTCCTCTCGGGGCAGCGGGCCTTGGCCTCGGAGGCCCTAAGAAGCGTGCCCGGCCTGGCGGGGGCCCGCTACGACCTGGAACTCCTTCTCACCCGCCACGCCAAGGCCAAGCTGGCGGGTGCGCTACCTTCCCCTTCCCGGGGTGAGCCAGGTGATGAAGGAGGAAAAGCGGGGCCTTCTCAAGGGCTTCCTCCACCGGTTGCGCATGTACTGGGAGATCCTGCGCTACCGCCTCAAGGCGGGCTAAAGCGCACCAGCTCCACCCAGGCCTCCCCCGCCCGGTAGGCCACCACCCCGAGCCCCGGCACCAGGTAAAGCTCCTTGAGGTCGGTGCCTCCCTTTTCCGTGGTATAGGCCACCCGCACCCGGTAGGCGTTGAAGGCCCCGGCCTTCACCCTCACCCCTTCCCACCCCTCCACCCGGGCGGAGAGGGCCACACGCTGGCCGCGGAAGCGGGCGCTTCCCCCCCAGGCCGACCCCAGCTCCAGGCGGGCCGGGTAGAGGAGGAGCGGGGGCGCGAAGGGGAAATACCCTTCCGGGAGCCCCACCCCCAAAAGGTAAAACCCTTCCGGCGAGGCCTTCAGGCGGTCTTCCCGGAAGGCCTTGCCCTCTTTTTGGTAGCGCAAGCGAAAGCCCTCGGAGGTGGGCCTCAGCTCCTGGAGGGTGCCGTCGGAGTAGGCGTAAACCCCCCCTTCCTTGGGGAAGACCTGGGCCGAGGCCAAGGCGAGGAGGAGGCCCAGGGCCAGCCACCCGGGAAGGCGCCGCCTCATTCCACCTCCCCCAGCTCGTGCCCCCGGCGGGTGGCGGCCTCCACCGCTTCGTAGAAGGCGGCTCGGAGGGCCCGGGCCTC
>BBBN01000239.1 GCA_001311585.1 Thermus sp. JCM 17653 | reverse complement strand
CCCTCCGCGAGGCCTGGGAGGAGGTGGGGCTAAAGGGGGTGGAGCCTTTGGGCTTCCTCTCCCCCACCTACTCCCCCCAGGGCTTCCTGGTGCAGCCCGTGGTGGTCTTCCGGGAAGACCTGCCCCCTCTGAAGCCCAACCCCGAGGAGGTGGCCCAAATCCTCCTCGCCCCCCTGGGGGAGCTTCTAGCGGTGGAGCCCTGGAAGGAGGTGCGCCTGGGCCGCACCGTCTGGCACTTCCCCTGGAGGGGGGTGGACATCTGGGGGGTGACGGGGAATATCCTCAAGGAGTTCCTGGAGGTGTGGCGTGAGGCGAGTGGGGATTCTTCTTGCGGACCTCTTTGACGAGCGGGAGTTCCTCTACCCCTACTACCGGATAGCGGAGGCGGGGTACACCCCGGTGGTCATCGGCCTCGAGGCCAAGGAGTACCGGGCCAAGTCGGGCTTCGCCTGGAAGGCGGAGGCGGCCGCGGAGGAGGCCCCGCCCCTAGAGGGCCTCCTCATCCCCGGGGCTTCGCCCCCGACTACCTGCGGCGGAGCCTCGAGGTCCTCGCCCTGGTGCGGAAGGTGGCGGGGGAGGGAAAACCTCTAGGGGCCATCTGCCACGGGCCTGGGTCCTGGTGAGCGCCGGGGTGGTGCGGGGGAAGAAGGTGACGGGGTTTTTCTGCATCCGGGACGACCTTACCAACGCCGGGGGCCTCTACCAGGAGGCAGGGGTGGTGGTGGACGGGAACCTGGTGACGGCCCAGGGGCCTAAGGACCTCCCGGAGTTCATGAAGGCCTTCCTTAAGCTTCTTTCCGGGTGAAGCGGGTTCCGGCCTCCCCCCTCCGGACGGCCTCCAGCACCCCCTTCTCCCCCTTGGCGATGGCCGCCCAGGGGGCCCCGGCCCGCAGCGGATAGGGCCGCCTCCACCTTGGGGACCATCCCCCCCTGGATCACGCCCTCCTCCTTCAGGGCCTCCACCTCTTTGGGGGTAAGCCGGGGAAAGCGGGTCCTCGGGTCCTTGGGGTCCCGGTAGACCCCCTCCACGTCGGTGAGGAAGACCACAGGCCACCCCAAGGCCCCGGCCACGGCCCCTGCGGCGGTGTCGGCGTTCACGTTCAAGGGGCCCTCCTCGTCCAAGGCGATGGGGGCGAGGAGGGGGGTGTAGCCTTCTCCAGGAGGTCCAGGAGGAGCCTTGCCTCCACCCCCACCACCTCCCCCACCCGGCCGAGCCCGGGAAGGGCCTTTCCCCGTAGGCAGAGGCGTCCCGCCCCGAGAGGGCGACGGCCTTCCTCCCCCTTTGGGAAAGCCCCGAGGCCAGGCGCTTCCCCGTGAGGTAGAGGCCATCTCCACCACCTCCACCTGCTCGGGCGGGGTGACCCTCAGGCCCCCCACGAAGCGGCTTTCCATCCCCAGCCGGGCCAGCCAGGCCCCGATCTCGGGCCCCCCTCCGTGGACCAGGACCAGGGGACCGGGGTAGAGGGCGAGCTCGGAAAGAAGCCCCTCCGCCCCCTTCAGGCTTCCTCCCACCTTCACCAAAAGGGCCTCACTCAAGGTAGACCACCTCCTCGGGGAGGCTCCCTTCCTCCTCGGCCTCCAGGAGGTCTAAGAACCCCAGGAGGGCGTGGTCCGGGTGGAGGCCAAAGAAGGTGGCCAGGGCCCGGACGGCGTGCTCTGGGGGCAGGGCCTGGGCCCCTTCCAGGAGGGGCCTTAGGTCCTCTGGGGCCTTCAGGGCTGCCCCAAGCTCCGGGCCTTGCCGAAGCTCCGCCACCACCTCCTTCCCTTCCGCCAGGAGGAAAAGGAGGTCCTCCTCCGCCTGGACCCAGAAGGCCAGGGCCTTGCCCAGCCCGGAGAGCTCTTTCAGGAAGGAGCGCACCGCCTCGAGGTCCTCTTGGGCCTCGAGGGCCTCGTGGTAAAGGCTCGTCCAGGGAGGGTCGGGTACCAGGTAGACCCCGGCCCCTCCCGTGCGTTCCCTTGCCCAGGCCGCCACCCTGTTCAGGGGGGCCTCCACGTGAAGGGAGAAAAAGCTCCGCACCACGCCCTATACTAGCCTTGTGAGCGCCCTGTACCGCCGGGTCCGTCCCCTCACCTTCCAGGAGGTGGTGGGCCAGGAGCACGTGAAGGAACCCCTCCTCCGGGCCATCCGGGAGGGGAGGCTCGCCCACGCCTACCTTTTCTCCGGGCCCCGGGGCGTGGGCAAGACCACCACGGCCAGGCTTCTGGCCATGGCGGTGGGGTGCGAGGCCGAGGAGCGCCCTTGCGGGGCCTGCGCCCACTGGCCAGGCGGTGCAGCGGGGGGCTCACCCCGACGTGGTGGAGATCGACGCCGCCAGCAACAACTCCGTGGAGGACGTGCGGGAGCTGAGGGAGAGGATCCTCCTGGCCCCCCTTTCCGCCCCCAGGAAGGTGTTCATCCTGGACGAGGCCCATATGCTCTCCAAGAGCGCCTTCAACGCCCTCCTCAAGACCCTGGAGGAACCCCCGCCCCACGTCCTCTTCGTCTTCGCCACCACCGAGCCCGAGAGGATGCCCCCCACCATCCTCTCCCGCACCCAGCACTACCGCTTCCGCCGCCTCACGGAGGAAGAGATCGCGGGGAAGCTGAGGCGCATCCTGGAGGATCTCGGCCGAAGCGCCGAGGAGGAGGCCCTCCTCCTGGTGGCCCGCCTGGCGGACGGGGCCATGCGCGATGCGGAAAGCCTCCTGGACCGCCTCCTCCTTCTGGAGGGCCCCCTCACCCGGGCCAGGGTGGAGGAGGCCCTGGGCCTACCCCCCAAGGAGGCCCTTTCCCGCCTGGCCCAGGCCCTGGCCGGGGGGCGGATGGGGGAGGCTTTGGGGGAAGCCCGGAGCTCTACGGCCAAGCTTCGCCCCGAGGAGCCTGGTCTATGCTCATGGAGGTCCTGCGGGAGGGCCTCTACGCCGCCTACGGGCTTGGGGGCGCGGTCCTACCCGCCCCCCCCGAGGCCCTCCTCCAGGCCCTCACCTCCCTGGACGAGTCTTTGGAGAGGCTCGCCAGGCGCTCCGACCTCCTTAGCCTCGAGGCCGCCCTCCT
>BBBN01000238.1 GCA_001311585.1 Thermus sp. JCM 17653 | reverse complement strand
CCCGTGGAAGCCCCCGAGGGCACCAGGCCCGGCCCCGCACCCCCCCTTCCAGCTCCACCTCGGCCTCCACCGTGGGGAAACCTCGGGAATCCAACACCTCCCGTGCCTTCACGCTGACGATCGTGGTCATGGGTACCTCCTGTGGAAGCGCTTCACGCCCCTCTTTCCCCAGCCTACACCCTCAGGGGCACCACCACCGCCCGGTACCCCCCTTCCCCAGCGGGGCGCACCAGGGTGGGCTGGTGGGGCCGCTCATCTCCAGGAAGGCCTCTCCCTCCAGGGGAGCCAGGGCCTCCAGGAGGTAGCGGGCGTTGTAGCCAGGCCCATGGGGGTGCCCTCCATGGCCACCGCCACCTCCTCCTGGCCCTTGCCGTAGTCCCCTTCGGCGGAGAGGAGCGCCCGGCCCTCCTGAAAGAGGAGGTCCACCCGGTGGTTCTGCCTGTCGGAAAGCACGCTCACCCGCCGCAGGGCCTCCCGGAAGGGGTCCACCTCGAGGCGCACCCTCAAGGGGAAGTCCTTGGGGATCACCTTCTCGTAGTCGGGGAACTCCCCCTCCATGAGGCGCACGGCCATGCGCACCTCCGCGCTCTCCCCCCGCATGGCCAAACCCAAGGTCCCGGGGCCCAGGGCCAAGGCCACCTCCCCCTCCCCCAGGGCTTTCAGGGCCCGGACCACCTCGTCGGCGCTCCGGGCGGGAACCACCGCCTTCTTGACGAAGGGCTGGGGCTTGGGAAGCTGGGAAAGGGCCAGACGGTAGCCGTCGGAGGCCACGGCCCTCAAGCCCCCCTCGGAAAACTCCAGTTGCACCCCCCGGAAGATGGCCCGGTACTCCTCGTTGCTGGCGGCGTAGCGCACCTGGGTGAGGAGACGGAGAAGGTCGCCCGCAGAAACCTTGGCCTGCAAAGGGAAGGCTTCGCTCGGACCCCCGGGTTCGGGGAAGAGGAGCTCGGGGTAGCCCTCCACCGGGGCCAGGGATAGCCGGGTGGTGAAGCGGCCCGAGGAAAGCAAAAGCTCCTTCTCCACGGAAAGGACCGCCTCGTCTCCGGGGAGGCTCCGCACCAGCTGGAAGAAGGGCTGGGAAGGAACCAGGTAGGCACCCTCCCCCTGGACCCGGGCGGGAAGGCGGATCTCCAGGTCCACTTCCCCGTTGGAGCCGAAGAGGACCAAGCTTTCCGGACCGGCGGCCAGGCCCGCGTAGGTGAGCAGAGGGTTGGAACTCCTGGAAGGGATCACCCGCTCCAGGAGGGCAATCTGCTCGGCCAAAAGGTTTTTAGGAAGGGTTACCTTCATTTTCCGCTCCTCCTTCTACTGTTACTGCTAAGTCTTTTAAAAGATTTAAAAGATCCGTAGTCGTAGTAGTAGGGGCTGTGGATATGTGGATAAGGGGGTGGAAACGCCCTTCGGGACGGCAAAGAGGCTGTGGATAACTCCTGTGGAAAACCCGCTTGCCCCTGTGGATAAGGTGTGGATAACCGGCGGGTTATCCACAGGGTCCTGCCCCAAGGAAGTTTTCCACAGGTTATCCACAGGGTTATCCACAGGGAAAGCCCACTTATCCACAGGGTTATCCACAGGTTATCCACAGGGGTCACGCCAACACCTCCCGAAGGGACCTCAGAAGCCCCTGGACCTCCCGGTCGCTCTCGGCCAGCTCCTGGATCTTCTGGATGGCGTAGAGGACCGTGGTGTGGTCGCGGCCGCCGAAGAGCTGGCCGATCTCGGGCAAGGAGGCCCGGGTGAGCTCGCGCACCAGGTACATGGCGATCTGGCGGGGAAGCACCACCTCTTTCCTCCGGCCGCCCCCCAGGAGGTCTTCAGGGCGAAGGGAGAAGTGCTCGGCCACCTTGCGCACGATCTCCTGGGGATCCACCTCCACTTCCCGCGGAGCGAAGATTTCGGAGAGGGCTCTGGCGGCCACGCTGCGGGTGAGCTCCACGCCGTTCAGGGAAGCGTAGGCGATGGCCCGCATGAGGGCACCCTCCAGCTCGCGGATGTTGGAGGTAACCTGGCGGGCGATGTACTCCAGCACCTCCTCGCCGATGCGCAGGCCCCGCTGCTCGGCGTTCATCTTGAGGATGGCGATGCGGGTTTCCAGGTCGGGGGGCTGGATGTCGGTGATAAGCCCCATTCGAAGCGGCTCCGGAGGCGGGCCTCGAGGGTCAGGATGTCCTTGGGGGGACGGTCGGAGGAGAGGATGATCTGCTTGTGGGCCTCGTAAAGGGCGTTGAAGGTGTGGAAAAACTCCTCCTGGGTGCGCTCCTTGCCGGCGATGAACTGGATGTCGTCCACCAGGAGGAGGTCCACGGAGCGGTAGCGCTCGCGAAACTCGGCCATGCGGTCTTCCCGAATGGCGTTGATGAGCTCGTTGGTGAAGGTCTCCGTGGAAACGTACTCGATCTTCAGGTGGGGGAAGCGCTTGGCCACGGAGTGGCCCACGGCGTGCATCAGGTGGGTCTTCCCCAAGCCCACCCCCCCGTAGATGAAAAGGGGGTTGTAGGCCCGGCCGGGGGACTCGGCCACGGCCACGGCTGCGGCGTGGGCCATGGAGTTGTTGGGGCCCACCACGAAGTTCTCAAAGGTGTACTTGGGGTTGAGCTTGGGCTTTTCGCTCTCGGGCTTGGGGGAGGCCTGGAAGATGTCCTCTTGGACCACGGCCCCCGGAACCACCTTGAGCTCGAAGCGGGGGGCCTGGGCCCCGAGGAGGCTCAGGGCCTCCTGGATAAGCTCGGCGTAGTGCCGCCGCACCCAGTCCAGGGCGAAGGAGGTGGGCACGGCGAGCTCCAACACCCCGTCCCGAAGGCCTAGGGGACGGATCCTTTCAAACCAGGTGTGGAACTCCACCTCGGTGATGTTGCGCCGGATGTGCTCCAGGACGTGTTGCCAAACCGCCTCGTGGGTCAAGGCCACCCCCGTTGTCCGGAGGAACATTCTACGCCAGGGGCTCCGGTAAAGTGGAGGGCAGGATGGGGTACGACGTGGTGGTGGTGGGTGGGGGCCATGCGGGCCTCGAGGCCGCCTGGGCCGGCGGGCCGGCCGTGGGGTCC
>BBBN01000237.1 GCA_001311585.1 Thermus sp. JCM 17653 | reverse complement strand
CTTCTGGGAAGCCTCCACCCCCTGGAGGCCGAGGAGGCCTTGCGGTGGGGGCTCACCCCGAGCCTTTCCACCCTCGAGGCCGCCGAGGCCCTGGCCCAAAGGGCGAGGGCCCTGGGCCTCCTTCCCAAGGCCCATCTCAAGGTGGACACGGGCATGAACCGGGTGGGCTTCCCTTGGGAGGAGGCTAGGGAGGCCCTTCGGGCCGTGGAGGCCCTGGGGGTGCGGGTGGAAGGAATCTACAGCCACCTGGCCACCGCCGGGGAGGAGGAGGCCTTCGTGGAGGTGCAGAGGCGCCGCTTCCAGGAGGTAAGAAGGGCCCTGGGGGAGGGGTACTTCTACCACCTGGAGAACTCCTGGGGCCTCCTCCTCCACGGGGGGGAGAACGTGCGGGTGGGCCTCGCGTTGTATGGCCTTATCCCGGGCTTTGGCCTGAGGCCCCTTCTCCGGATCCTCGCCCGGCCCACCCTGGTGAAGCGCCTAAAGGCGGGGGACCGGGTGGGGTACGGCGGGGAGTACGTGGCGCGGGGCGGGGAGTGGCTCGCCACCTTGCCCGTGGGCTACGCCGACGGGCTTCCTCGGGGGGCGGTCCGCTTCGTGAAGGGGCCGGAGGGGGCCCTTTGCCCTGTGGCCGGGCGGATCTCCATGGACCAGACCACGGTGGTGCTCCCGGGGCCTGTGGGCCTCGAGGCGGTCTTCGAGGTCCTCTCCCCCGACTTCGGCCCCACGGGGCTTTTGGCCTGGGCCGAGGCCCGGGGGACCATCCCCTACGAGGTGGCGGTGCACCTTTCCCGCAGGCTTCCCCGGCGCTACCTCCTGGAGGGGGAGGTCCTGGAGGAGGTAGGCTGAGGGCCATGCGGGCCGTCCGCCTCTTCCAGGGCTACCTCTGGCACCCCAAGGAGGCCTCCTTGGACCCTAGGGCCTCCCTCCCCCGGGAACTCCAGGGGGCCAGGCTCCTCCTGGACGAGGTGCCGCCCCCCACGCCCTTTTTTTTGAGGACGGCACCCCCACCCACACCCAGCGCTTCTACCAGCTCACCCTGCTCCTCCTCACGGAAGAGCCCCCCGAGGCCCTCAAGCCCCTGGCCGAGGCGGTGGCCGAAGCCTTGCAGGCCCATTTGGAGGCCCTTCCCCAGGGGACGGGCTGGCTCCTCCTGGAGGACCTGCGCCCCCTCTAATACCACCCCATGCTGGCCCAAGCCAGCATGGGGGCCCCGGCCAAAAAAAAGCCCGCAGGGCTTCCGTACCTGGGCTTGGGCGAAGGATTCACGCCAAAGGGGTAAAAGCTTTTCCCCAGCCTTGGTTCGGGCACCTCATGTTGCGAAACCAAGGGGCGGGCGCTTAGCGCCTTAGGAGAAAGGCGAGGACCAGGGAAACCCCTCCCAGGGCGAAGGCCAGGAGCTTTCCCGCCTTAGGAGGAGGCGCTTGGGCCTCGAGGGTTTGAGAACGCCGCTCTCGTAAGCCCGGGTCTGGTCCAGGGGGTTTTCCGCCAGCAGGTCCACCAGGGGGGGGCTTCCCGGAGGGGCGAGGAGGGTCCAGGGTCCACCGGAAGGGTTCCCGGGGCGAAGGTACCCGGGGGCAAAGGGGTCAAAGAGGCCCACCCCGGCGTACACCCCGTAGTTCCCTGGGGAAAGGCCGGTGTCCAGCACCACCCACTCCCCTTCCCGCCAGGCCCTGGCCGGGGATTTTTCCCCGGAGGAGGTTCGCCTCTCCACCCCGAAGCCCGTGAGGAAAAAGCCCACCTCCCAGCCCTCCCCCGGGGGGTTTTGAGGCCGGGGACCAGCTCTTCGCTCCCCCCGTTTCCCGTGTCCAGAAAGAGAGCCACCGTGGCCAGGCTGAAGCCCAAGGGGCCCCCCAGGGGGTTGGGGTAGCGGGCGAGGCGCACCTTGAGCAGGAGACGACCTTCCCGCGCCTCCCCCCCACCGCCACCAGGTCGGCGAAGCCCTCTCCCGCCTCCCGGTAAAGGCCCGCCTGGGGGTACTGGTAGGCCAGGCCCCGGTCGTCCCCTAAAGGGTCTTGGAAGAGAAAGAGCACGCCCACCTTTATACCAGGGAAAGGAGGGCCTCCACCACCTTTTTGGGGTCGTGCTGGGCCAAAGGACCCTCCTCCCGGAAGTCCCCGGTGAGGAGCCGGACCCCGTCCACGGCGAAGGGCCTCGGGTCAAAGGCCACGGGGTAGCGGCCCTCCTGGGCATAGCGGGCCCGCACCTCCTCGGGGATGGGGGCGGTGTGGACCAGGACCACCTCGGGCCTTCGGCCAGGTGGTAGGCCACGGCCTTGTAGTGATCGTAGGCGGTGTAGCCGTCGGTCTCCCCGGGCTCGGTCATGAGGTTGGCCACGTAGACCAAGGGCGCTTTGGCCCGGGCCAGGGCTTCCTTGAGGGGCAGGAAGCTGGGAATCACGCTGGTGTAGAGGCTTCCTGGCCCCAGCACCAGAAGCTCCGCCCGGCGGAGGGCCTGAAGGGCTTCCGGCATCACCTCCCGGGGCTCGGGCCACAAGAAGACCTCCCGGATCCGGCCCCCACGGGCGCGGACGGCCACCTCCCCCTCCACCTCGGCCCCATCTTGGAAGCGGGCCCGGAGGCGCACCGCCTCCGGCGTGCTGGGGAGGACCTGTCCCCTTAGGTTCAGGATGGCGTTGGCCTCCCGGATGGCCTCGGCGAAATCCCCCGCCACCTCGTTAAGGGTTACCAGGAAGAGGTTGCCGAAGGTGTGCCCTCGCACCTCCCCCCGGTCAAAGCGGTACTCCAGAAGCCGGGGCAGGGCGGGGTGGTCGGAAAGCGCCGCCAGGCAGTCCACCAGGTCCCCCACGGCGGGAAGGCCGAAGCTCAGCCTAAGCCGCCCCGTGGACCCCCCGTCGTCGGTGACGGCCACGATGGCGGTGGCGTGGGCGGTGTGCTCCTTTAGACCCCTGAGGACCCGGGAGAGGCCCGTGCCCCCGCCAAAGGCCACCACCCTGGGGCCCCCCTCCAGCCTGCGGCGCACGTAAACCCGTTCCGGAACTTCCTCGGGCCGGGTGAAGGCGGAAAGCATGCTCCGGTTCATGGCCCGGAT
>BBBN01000236.1 GCA_001311585.1 Thermus sp. JCM 17653 | reverse complement strand
GGCCACGGCCTCGCCCCTGCCCACCTCGCCGGGGAAGGGCTTGCCCGCGGGGGCTTCGCCGACGACCCTGAGGCGCACCGGGGCCTCGGGGGAGGCCCCTAAGGTATCCTCCGCCCGGCAGGCGTAGCGTCTATGGCGGTGTCGTCCTGGTCGGGGTGGTCCACCAGGGAGGCGAGATCCTCGGCCAGCACCCGGCCAAAGGCCTCCCGAAGGGGGACCTCTTCCACAGCGAGCGCCCCTCGGGCCTCGGCCAGGACCTGCTCCAGGGCTTCCTCCACCGTGAGGTTCGTGCGCATGAGCCCAGTCTAGTCCACGGGAAGCCCCTTCAGGAAGAGGCCCGCAGCCGGCCGAAGGCCCAGGGCCAGAGGAGGATGCCGAGGGCGTAGAGGGCCAGGGTTCCCCCGAAGAGGAGGTCAAAGGCCCTTAGGCCCAAGGCCCCCTGCACCGCCCCGGAAAGGGCGCTTCCCAGGGCGAAGAGGAGGCTCCAGAGGGCGCTTTCCAGGAGGAAGAACCCGGGGCGCTCCTCCTCGGCCAGGTAGTCCATGACCAAGGCGGCGTAGACGGGCCCGGCGGCGTTCATCAGGGCCCCCCGGACGAGGAGGGCGAAGGTGACCAGGGGAAGCCACGGGGCCCAGGCCAGGATGGCCAGGAAGGGCAGGGAGAGGGCCTGGACGAAGACGATGGCCCCAAGCCGCCCGAGCCTCCCGGCGAGAAGGGGCTGGAGGAGCATGGCCGCCCCCGTGGCCAGGGAGGAGAGGGCGAAGACGAGCCCCGTGGCCCCGTAGCTTAGGCCGAACTTCTCCTTGAGGAAGAGGTTGAGAAAGGGAATGACGAGCCCCGCCCCGAAGCCGATGAGCACCTGGGGCAAAAGAAACCTGAGCCACACCCGGATCCGGCCCAGGAAGCGGGGGGGCCTTCCCTCCCCCATCCCGGCGGGCAAGCCCCGCACCAGGGGAAGGCCCAGGAAGAAGAAGGGCAGGGCGAAGAGGAGGACCCACCGCGCCCCAAGGAGGTCCGAGAGGTAGCCCGCAAGCAGGGTGGAGAAGAAGCCGCTCATCGTGGTGAGGGCGGCCTGGAGGCTGAAGAAGGCCACCCGCCTCCCCTCGGGGACGAGCCGGGCGAGGAGAGGGGCCGAGGCCCCCTGCAGGAGGGCCCCGGCCAGACCGTAGCCCGCCAAGGAGGGGAAGACCCAAAGTCCAAGGCCCAGAAGAAGCCCGCTCCCCACGGCGAGGAAAAAGGCCAGGTAGAGGCTTTTCAGGTAGCCGAGGCGGGGGATGAGGTAGGCCAAGGGCAGGGCGAAGGCCACCCCGGAGAGGAGGACCACCGCCTGGGCCAGGCCGATGGCTTGGCGGGAGAAGCCCAGGGCCTCGAGGTGGAAGTTGAGGAAGAAGTAGAGCAGGTTCCCCCCGAAGGACCAGAGGAAGCCTGCCAAGAGAAAGCGGTAGGCGGGAGAGGGTTCGCGCACAGCGTCTCCTTTCTTATGCCCCTTTCTCGCTCCCGCGCCCGGCTGGCCTCGGAAATCCCCAGATGGCCCCCCCAAGCCAGCATGGGGTGGCCCTAGACCTGGCGGCTCGGGCAGTGGGGCGCAAGGGCGCACGCCCCGCAGCGGGGCCTTCTCGCGGTACAGACGTAGCGGCCGTGGAGGACCAGGGCGTGGTGGACGAAGACCCAGTCCTCCTTGGGGAAGAGGGCCTCGAGGTCCTTCCCGATCCTCTCCGGAGCCTTGGCCTCCGAGAGGCAGAGCCTGTGGGCGAGGCGGGCCACGTGGGTGTCCACGGCGATCCCCGGCACCCCAAAGGCCGCCCCCAACACCACGGTGGCCGTCTTCCAGCCCACCCCGGGAAGGCGCATCAGGGCCTCCTTCTCCTTGGGCACCTCTCCCCCGTATTCCTCCACGAGCCTCCTCGCCAGGGCCACGAGGTTTCTCGCCTTGGTGCGGTAAAGCCCGATCCTCCGGATGTAGGGCTCCACCTCCTCAGGGGTGGCGGCCGCCAGGGCCTTGGCGTCGGGAAAGCGGGCGAAGAGGGCCGGGGTGGCCTCGTTCACGCTTTTGTCCGTGGCCTGGGCGGAGAGGACCGTGGCCACGAGGAGCTGGAAAGGGTTTTCGTGCCTGAGTTCCGTGCGGGCCCCGGGGTAGGCGGCCTTGAGGGCCTTTAAGACCTCCCGGGCCCGGGCCTTCTTCTCCTTTGGCCCTTCCTTAGGGCACGCCACGCCCTCCAATCTACAATGGGAGCGTGCAAAGGCCCAAGCTCGGGCTCATCGTCCGGGAGCCCTACGCCAGCCTCATCGTGGACGGGAGGAAGGTCTGGGAGATCCGCAGGCGCAGAACCCGCCACCGGGGGCCCTTGGGCATCGTCACGGGGGGGAGGCTCATCGGCCAGGCGGACCTGGTGGCGGTGGAAGGGCCCTTCAGCGTGGAGGAGCTCCTCGCCCACCAGGAAAAGCACCAGGCGGAGGAGGCCTTCCTCAGGGCCTACGCCGGGGAAGCTCCCCTCTTCGCCTGGGTCCTGGAAAACGCCTTCCGCTACGAGAAGCCCCTCTACGTCCCCAAGCGAGCGGGCCGGGTCATATTCGTGGACCTCTCCGAGGTACGGTGGTGAGCCCTCCGTAGCCCACGTAGACGAGGAGGTCGGGGTCCAGGGCGGCCACCACCTCGGGCCGGTGGGTGGCGGCCACCAGGGTGACCCCCGCCTCCCGGCAGAGCTTCCCCAGGCCCAAGGCCACCCGCCTCGCCGTGGGCACGTCCAGGTGGGCGGCGAACTCGTCTATGAGGAGGAGGTCGGGGCGCTGGGCGAGGAGGAGGGCCAGGCGGAAGCGCTCCCTCTGCCCGGTGGAAAGCTCCCTGGGCCTTGCCCGGTAGAGCACGGCGTCGGAAAGCCCCACCCGGTTCAGGACCTCTATGGCCGCCCCCACGTCCCCAAGCTTCCGGTAGAGGGCCTCGAGGATGGGCGCCTCCCCCAGCTCCACCTCCACCTCCCCCGGGATGTAGGCCACCACCCGCCCCCCAGGGAAGCGCACCTCGCCGAGGTCGGGGGCCTCCCCCAGGAGGAGGCGGAGCAGG